>NZ_JBJURL010000100.1:0-12251 GCF_046097905.1 Pseudarthrobacter sp. NKDBFgelt
GCCAACGTCCCCTGGGGGGCGTCGGCGTCGGCGGCTGCCCCCCCAGGGGACGTTGGCCAGGGCCAACGCCCTCGCCGCGGAGCGCAAGTGGGTTCCGGAAGAGGCAACGTACGACGACGATCCCGCCGATGAGCCCCAGCGCAAGGGCCGCAGTCCCTGGACGTGGCCGCTCATCGCCCTGATCCTGCTGCTGCTGTTCGCGCTGGTGGGGTTCTTCCTCAGCCAGCGGGGAATCCTTTTCCCCTCCGAGGACCCCACGTCCGCGGTGACTACAAGCAGCGTGGCACCGAGCAGCGCAAGCCCCACCAGGACAAGCCAGTCCGCCACCCCCACGCAGACCCGCTCGACGCCGACGCCGACCTCCGAGCCCACCCAGGAACTGGTCAACGTGATACCGGCCGCCTACCTGGGCAAGGACTACCGGCAGGTGCAGGCAGACCTCGCTGCATTGGGGCTCGCCGTTACGGTTGTTCCGCAGGAGAGCACCGCCGATGCCCCTGGACGGGTCCTGGAACTGAACCCCACGGGGGCAGTTCCGGAGGGCACTGCCATCACCGTCGTCTATGCCGTGGCGCCCGAACCCGAGCCCACAACATCTGCTCCCGTGCCAGCTCCTACGGCGGCACCCACCACCTCCTCGGTGGCGGCGCCCGCCCTGGAGTCACCCCTGCCCGATTGCACGGACGGCCAGCAGCCGGGTACGCCCCCAACCTGCAACCAGTAGCCGCCAGGACATCCCATGAATGAGTCATCGCGCACCCCGTTGCACCGTGAGGACAGCCTCCCGGTGGATAACCGCCGCGTCCTGAGTGGCCGCTACGAGCTGGGCGGCCTGATCGGGCGCGGTGGCATGGCGGACGTGTACCGCGGCGTGGACACCCGGCTGGGGCGGACGGTGGCCATCAAGCTGCTGCGCCCGGACCTTGCCCGTGATCCGCAGTTCCAGGCCAGGTTCAAGCGCGAAGCACAGGCTGTGGCCGCCCTGAACCACTCTTCCATCGTCGCCATCTACGACACAGGCGAGCACCTCGTCCACGACGGCTCCGAGGACGTCCGCGTGCCGTACATCGTGATGGAGTTCGTGGAGGGAAAGACCCTCCGCGAACTTATCCGCGGCCACGACGTCACCATTGGCCAGGCCATCGACTACTGCATGGGCGTCCTGGGGGCGCTCGAATACAGCCATAAGGCCGGGATTGTCCACCGGGACATCAAACCGGCCAATGTGATGTACTGCGAAAGCACCAACTCGGTAAAGGTGATGGATTTCGGGATCGCCCGCGCCATCGCGGATTCTTCGGCCACCATGACCCAAACCCAGGCCGTGGTGGGCACTGCCCAATACCTGTCTCCCGAACAGGCCCGCGGTGAAGCCGTAGACGCCCGGAGCGACCTCTACTCCGCTGCCTGCCTGCTGTACGAGATGCTCACGTCCCGTCCGCCGTTCGTCGGCGACAGCCCCGTTTCGGTGGCCTACCAGCACGTCCGCGAAATAGCGGAGCCGGCGAGCACCCTCAATCCGGAGGTCACTCCGGCCCTGGACAGCGTGCTGGCAAAGGCCCTGCAAAAGAACCGCGACGACAGGTTCCAGGATGCGGCAGCCTTCCGCCGTGCCTTGCGCGCCGCCCGGTCGGGGGTGCCGGTTCCTGCTGTACCGGCCTCCGAAGCCCCAACGGACCCCAACGACCACGTCCCCGCCCCGTCTGCTCCGGCCACCGAAGCGTTCGGTGTTACAGGGGCCGGTTTCCTGGACGATGCTCCTACCGGCAGGCTGGCCGCAACACATGCCTCCGCCGGTGACGGCAGGGCCGGTTTCCCCCTGGCCGCCGGCATGGATGACCGGACCCAGGCGGAGGCGATGCCGCTTGGCCTCCCCCCGGAACGTGAGCCGAGCCCCCGGCAAAAGTCCCGCCGTCGTGCATGGATTGCCACCCTGGTGGTCCTCACCCTGCTCGTCCTGGCCGGCGGTGCGCTGTGGCTGTACAGCACCGTCAACCGGCCGGCCCCGGAGATTCCCAAAGTCCAGATCCCGGTGGTCGCTGCCATGACAGAATCAGCGGCGCTGCAGGAACTGTACAACGCCGATCTCAAGCCAAGGATTGTCCGGTCGCAGCACGATACCGTTCCCAAGGGCACGGCCATCGGCACCGAACCGGAGTCCGGCGCGTCCATGGATCCGGGGGCGGAGGTGGTCCTGAACATTTCTGAGGGCCCCAGCGCCGTGGTGATTCCCGAAAGCCTCCCGGGGAAGACGGAAGCGGCAGCCAGGGATATCCTGCGCCAAAGCGGACTGGTTGGAGCACCCTCCACCACCACGGCCAACAGCGCCACGGTTCCTGCCGGAATTGTCATCACCACCAGCCCCGCGCCGGGCCAGATGGTCGGGGTGGGAACCAGCGTCGAACTGATTGTGTCCACGGGCAAGGTTGCGCTGCCGGAACTGCGGGGACGCACCCGCGAAGAGGCTGAAGCGGCGCTCAAGGAACTGAGCCTGGTCCCTGCGGTGATCGAGGTGGAGAACGCCCAGGTGGAGGCGGGGAGGGTGACGGACCAAAGCGATCCGGTCAACGCCACAGTGGAGCAGGGCAAGACCGTCACGATCGTGGTGGCCAAAGCTCCGCCGCCGCCCCCGCCGAGCCCCGAGCCGACAGCGACGCCGACACCCAAGCCGACCCCCACTGACAAGGATGACGACTGAGCGGGTCAGCCTGCAGGTCAGTGCTGGATCAGCGGACTCAGTTTGGCTGCCCGGGCTGCTGCGCCCTTCATCCCCAGCGACTCCAGCCAGTTCCCCAGCATCTGGTAGCCGCCTTCGGTCAGCACGGACTCCGGGTGGAACTGCACGCCGCACAGCGGCGCCGTCCGGTGCTGGAGTCCCATCACCACCCCTGTTGCGGTCTCGGCGGTGATCTCAAGGACGTCTGGAATCGATTCGCGGACGGCTGCCAGCGAGTGGTAGCGGGTAGCGGTAACGGGGGAGGGGAGCCCGGCGAAGACGCTCGTGCCGATGTGCTGTACCAGGGACGTTTTGCCGTGCATCAGCTCCGGGGCGTGCGTGACCTTCCCGCCGAAGGCCTCCGCCAGGGCCTGGTGCCCCAGGCACACACCGAACATCGGCACGCTGTTCTCGCCGCACCACTTGATCAGTTCAATGCATACCCCGGCTTCCGCGGGGTTGCCGGGACCGGGTGAGATGAGCACACCGTCCCGGGTGCCGGCCAGTTCAATGGCCTCCGCCAGTGTGACGTCGTCATTGCGGACAACCGTGGTCTCGGCGCCGAGTTCCTGGAGGTAGCCCACCAGGGTGTAGACGAAGCTGTCGTAGTTATCCACCACGAGGATTTTGGTTGTGGTCATGGCTGGCTTGCTGAACCAATCGTTGAGTCGGTGAATTGGGTGTATTCGGACATCCAGGGAAAAAGGAACTGAACCATCAATACCAGTGCGGCGGCGATGAGCACCAATGAGGTGACGATCCGCAGCCACAGGGGCCCGGGAAGATTCCGGAAGATCCAGCCGTACATGCTCAGCCCTTTCCGATCGCCGCAGCCACCTGGTCCGCGATTTCGGCGGGAGGACCTGCCGAGGCGGGGCGCCAACTGTCCAGGAGCGAGTAGGCAATAATGCGTTCTTCGGCCCCGAAGCGGGGGTTGCAGCTTGTCATGGTCAGGTATCTTTCGGTGGGGACGGTCCCCGGGAGTGTCGGCACCGGTTCCAGGACGTCGGTACGCGATGGCATCACGATCTGGTTGTTGCGGAAGACATAGACGTAATAGCCGTCCTTGGTCTGGACGTAGATCTTGTCCCCGGGAACCAGGGTGTGGATGTTGTCCAGGACTGCGCCGTGGGTCTGGCGGTGCCCGGCAACGGCGAAATTGCCAACTGCTCCCGGCATGGCGGTGGTGCCGTAGTGTCCCAGCCCCAAGGTGTCCAGCACATCGCTGGTGGTGCCCTCCACGATGGGGCGGGTGTAATTCGCGCCGAACCGCGGGATGTACATGATGCCGATAGTGCCGGCGTGGCCGGGTGCGGCGGACACCACTGGCTCGCCGAAGTCCTCCCCGGTGGGAGCCGGAGAAGCGTCCGGGGCGGCTGGTCCGGCCGGGGCAGCGCCGCCGAGGTCCTGCGCGAATTCCTTGATCACTTGGCTCTGCCTGGCGTCCGATTCGACGTTGGTCCACCACAGCTGCCACGCAACGAACAACAGGAGGATGATGCCGGCGGTGATGAGCAGTTCGCCAACCACCTGGACTGCTCCACGCAGAATTACGACGCCGGCAGGCGCCGCAGCGGCTCGCCCCGCCTTCTCCTGCAACACCACGCGTTCTCCTTGGGGCGGTTCCATCGGGCACCGGCGGCCCATGAACTACGGCTAGAATTGGCTGCTAGTAAGAATCCAGATTTGACCAAGCAAGTATTTGATCAAGATCGCGCAGACCGCTGGCAATTTCCTTCTTGCAGGATACCAAGCCCGGAACGCCGAGCTTGCCTCAGCCCGCCAAGGAGAGCCAGTGCCCGAGTCAAAGCCACGCAAGAAGACTGCCAGCACCGCCCCGCAGGCTTCTTCCCAGACGTACAAGCCGAACGCAGTGTGGTTCAAGCCCGTGATGTTCGGACTGATGATCATCGGCCTTTTCTGGATCATCACGTTCTACATCAGCGAAGGACGCTTTCCCGTCCAGGCATGGGAGTCGTGGAACATCGTGGCCGGTTTCGGTATCGCCATCATTGGGTTCCTGATGACCACCCGCTGGCGCTCATAGCTTATTTCCCGGACGGCCGGAGCTTAGCCCCTAGGGAAACGCATGCCCCCTGACGATCACGGTGTCCTGTTGGGCGGAGACGGCCTGGCCCGCCCGGCGTGGGCGTCCTCGGACCCGTTGCTGCGGGACTACTACGACCACGAATGGGGCATGCCCGTCAGGGATGAGCATGGCCTCTACGAACGCATCTGCCTGGAAGGTTTCCAGGCAGGGCTTTCCTGGGCCACCATCCTGCGCAAGCGCCCCGCGTTCCGGACAGCTTTTGCCGGCTTCAACCCCGACGCCGTTGCACAGTTCACGGAGGCCGACGTCGAGCGGCTGTTGCAGGACGCCGGCATTGTCCGGAACAGGCTGAAGATACGTGCCGCGGTGACCAATGCCCACGCGACTCTTTCGTTGCGGCAGGACGGCGGCCTGGTGGACTTTGTGTGGCAGTTCCAGCCCGAAGCAACGCCCCGCCCCCGGACCCACACGGACATCCCCACCCAGACGGCGGAATCCATAGCCCTCTCCAAGGCCCTCCGGAAGAAGGGCTTCGCCTTCGTGGGCCCCACCACCATGTTCGCCCTTATGGAAGCCATCGGAATGGTGGACACCCATCTGGTGGGAAGCCACCGGCGGGGATCCTCCGGGGTTTGGCCGGACGCAGGCTAGGCGGAAGCACCCCTGGCAGGCCCGCCCGATCTACTGCGCCAACGGCGGCCGCATGACACCAGGGCCCGCGCGCTTTCCCCAGCTGTTGGGAACCTTATCCACAGCCATCCGCCCATCGGAAGACGTTCAACGTCCCGATCCGCGCCGCGACGGCGGCACGCGCTAATCCTGCATCCCGGACGCAGTTATTAACAGTGTGGAATACCTGTGGATAACGGACGGGGACAGACCCGGCAGGCTTAGCGCTCCTTGCGGACCGGGTGGTGGCTGGTGATCGACACCCGGTTGAAGGCATTCATGGCAATGGCCAGCCAGCTGACCACGGAGAATTCCTCCTCCGTCAGGTGTTCCCTGGCATAGGCTTCCTCCTGCTCCTGTGAGCCGTGGCCGGGGAGGGACGTGATGCTCTCGGCCAGTGCCAGGGCGGCACGCTCCTTTTCGGTAAACAGTGCGGTGTCCCGCCAGGCCGGCAGTACGGCCAGCCGCTGCGGAGACTCTCCTGCCTGGACCGCATCCCTGACATGGAGGTCCAGGCAGTAGGCACAGCCGTTAAGCTGCGAGATCCGCACGTGCAGGAGTTCCATGGTCCTGGGCTCCATTCCCGCTTCCTGCGCCGCTTCCTTGACCTTGAGCCCCAGGCCATTGAGTGCGCGCCACACGGCGGGGTGCTGCTTGTCGAGGAAGATGTGCTTTGTGGTCGCAGTCATGGACCCTCCTGTCGGAAAACGGACGTAAGCCAAGGGTAGGCGCCCGGTGCTTATCCACTTACCAACATGCCGATACCCACAAGTTATCCACAGTTGTGGATACCGGCGGAGTAAAGCTGGGCCGCCGAGGCCTGCACACTGCAATGCGGGCCCGTCTACAGATGTGAACTACAGCGTTGTTGTTTATTAACAGTGTGAATAACGGTGTTGATAGTTCCGTTCTGAACAGCGGCCCGGGCCCCTTGGGGAAAAATTTTCCCGGAGTTATCCACAGAACCTCATTCTGCGGCCGGTTTGTCCACTTAAACACACCCATATCCCCAGACGTTATCCACAACTGTGGAGAAAAATAGGCCTGTTCTGGGGAAAACGGCCCCAATTCAGCGGTCTGGGAGGGTCTTCACGATGAACTACATGCCTGTAAGTTACCAACATTGTGGATAAGGGCTGTGGAAAACAAAAACCCCGCCGTCCTCGGGACGGCGGGGTTTCTTGTGCGTGCTGTGGGTATCGGCTGCCCGAACCTGGTCCTAGAGGGAAATCCGTATCCAGCTGAGGGCAATGAGCAGCAGGAGGACTCCGGTCAGTCCTGCCGCCTGAAGGAGCCGCTGCCGCGGACCGCGCGGAGTGTAGGCCAGGACCGCGGCGCAGAGGCCGCCGGTGATAAGTCCCCCCAAGTGCGCCTGCCAGGCGATCTGGGGAATGATGAACCCGATCACCCCGTTGATCGCGATGAGGACCCACAATTGCCGGGTGTCACCGCCACGGTGGCGCTGCACCAGCAGCATGGCCCCGAAGAGGCCAAAGATGGCACCCGAAGCACCGACCACTCCGTACAGCGGTTGACCAGGTGTATAGAGCGGAGTCAGCAGAAGGTAGCCGACAGAGCCGCCCAGCGCTGACAACAGGTACAACGCCAGGAACCGGATACGGCCCAGGAGCGGTTCAAGGGCCTGGCCGAAAATCCACAGCATGTACATGTTCAGCGCGATGTGGAGGATAAACCCCTGTGAGTGCAGGAATGCGGCCGAGAGCATCCGCCACGGTTCGAATTCCCCGTATTGGGGCTCCGCGTAGTAGTTGGCGAAGCCGAGGCTCTGGTAGATGCCATCGTTGGGCACCAGCCACTGCAGGACATACATCACACCGCACAGGGCGATGATCCCGAACGTCACCCGTGGCTTGCCGGCAGCTACGGCGCCGCCATAGACGGTCCGAACCTCCGGCGTCGTACGTTTTGTTTCGTTGACGCAGTCAACACACTGGAATCCGACGGCGGCCGCCCGCTGGCAGTCGGGGCAGGCCGGTCGTCCGCAGCGCTGGCAGCGGACGTAGGAGGGCCGGTCCGGGTGCCGTGGGCACACCGGAACCTGGGCGGACGGCTCAGCCGCCGGAATTCCGTAGCTCATGGTGCGGTATTACAGCTGTTCGATGTCGATGCTGTTGATGGTGACATCCTCCACCGGACGGTCGCCCATGCCGGTGCGCACGCCCTCGATGGCGTCAACAACCTTCTTGGAGTCGTCGTCTGCCACCTCACCGAAGATGGTGTGCTTGCCCTGCAGCCAGTCGGTGGGGATGGTGGTGATGAAGAACTGCGAGCCGTTGGTGCCCTTGCCCATCCGGATGCCGGCGTTGGCCATGGCCAGCTTGTAGGGCTGGTTGAAGCCCAGTTCGGGGTGGATCTCGTCGTCGAACTGGTAGCCCGGACCGCCCGTGCCGCGGCCCAGCGGATCGCCGGCCTGGATCATGAAGTCCTTGATGATGCGGTGGAAGATGGTGCCGTTGTACAGGGGCGTACCGCTCTTGTCTTCGCCGGTCTCCGGGTGGGTCCATGCCTGCTCACCCGTGGCGAGGCCAACGAAGTTCTTGACCGTCTTGGGGGCGTGGTTGCCGAAAAGGTTGACGACGATGTCGCCGAGGCTGGTGTGAATGGTTGCTTTTGCTGTTGCGATGGCAGTCATAGGCCCTATTCTTCCACGGCGGCCCTGGGAGCGAACGGCTGCCGCCGCAGTTCCGCGCTGGGTGAAATCCTCCTAAAATCCGCTGGGGGAATAGCAGGTGAACACCAAGCCACGTAGGCTAACCACAGAACCGTCACATTAATCGGGAGGTAGTTGTGAAGAAGTCGGACCGTATTGCCCGTGACCTTGAACTGTCAGTCACCAGCGCAGTGGAGAATGCCAAGGATTGGGCAACCCCCCGTGTGGAAGCAGCCATTGACCGCCTCCAGCATGGCCTGGACACCGCATCTCCAAAGGTCCAGGAAGGCCTGAAGTCCGCGGCCCACAACCTGGCCGACGGTGTTGCAACGGTGACCCCGCGCATCCAGGACGGCCTGGCCCAGCTCGCTCCGAGGATCAACGACGCTGTGGACAACGCGTCGCCCCGCCTGCACGAGGCCCTGGACAAAGCAACCCCGGTGATCCTGAACGCCCGTGACCGCGTGGTTGTGGAATACCTGCCTCGACTTTCGGACCAGATCGGTTCTGCCTCCGACGCCGTGCACCGCACGCTGGAGAATACGCCTGCTCGGGTGGATGCCGTCGCCCACAAACTCGGTGATGTGGGCATCATCCACGCCATCCAGGAACAGGCGCAGGCCACCGGTACCCAGCTGAAGGCCGCAGCAACCGAAGCCGGCCGCACCGTGGGAATCCAGCTTGCACAGCCGGAACCCCCCAAGAAGAAGCGCGGCTGGCTGGTTTTCGGTGTGATCGCTGCTGCGGTTGCAGCCGGCGTCGCGGCCTGGAAGGCTTCCAAGCCGGTCGAAGACCCCTGGAAGACCCCGTCCCCGGTAACACCCACGCCTGCACCCGTACCCGCCACCACGGTGAACGAGGTCCAGGAGTCACCGGTAGCCACGGCATCTCCGGCAGCCGCCGAGGCCGGCACCACCGCCGACAAGGCTGAAGAAACCGGCGAGAAGGCCAAGCACGTGGCCGAGGAAGCCGCTGACAGCACGGCGAAGGCCGCCACGGACGCGAAGACCGCCACCAAGAACATCGCTTCCAACATCGGCAACGGTGACAAGGGCGCATCCCAGTCCTGAATCAACAGTCCTGATGTACCCGGTCCTCGGTGGGCCGGAACAGCAGCCGGAAAGGGCCTCGCCGCAGGGCGGGGCCCTTTTCCCGTCTCCGATGGTTCCGGTGTTTCGGAGGCGGGGAGCCGTTCGGTGCTAGATTTGAACCGATGTCAGCCGAACAATCCTCTGGGGATGCCTTGAACGACGCAGCAGACCTGCCCCGCGTGTCCATTGTCATCCCGGCGTACAACGAGGAGAGCGTCATCCGGCAGTGCCTCATAGCTGCCATCTACCAGTCCGTACCGGCCCACGAGATCGTGGTGGTGGACAACCTGTCCAAGGACCGCACGGCCCGCATTGTGCAACAGATGCAGCTCGAGTACCCGGAGACCCCCATCGTCCTGCTCAGCCAGGACAGGGAACAGGGGCTTATCCCTACCCGGAACTTCGGGCTGGACCATGCCACCGGGGATGTCCTGGGCAGGATCGACGCGGATTCGGTGGTTGAGCCGGACTGGGTGGAGCAGGTGCAGAAAGCGTTCCTCGACCACTCCGTCCAGGCGGCCACGGGCCCGGTGGTGTACTACGACATGCCAATGCGCCGCTTCGGGCTCAAGGCAGACGACAAGATGCGCCAGCTCATGTTGAAGCTGGCCAAGCACCAATACCATTTCCTCTTCGGCTCCAACATGGCGCTGCGTTCCACCGCGTGGGAAACCATCCGGGCCGAAACCTGTCGGGATGAAAAGGATGAGATGCATGAGGACATCGACCTGTCCCTGCACCTGGCCGAGAACGATCTGAAGATCCAGTACTGCCCCCAGATGGTGTCCGGGATGTCTGCCCGCAGGCTTGAGGATTCACCGCGGGACTACCGCTATTACGTCACCCGCTTCGACCGGACCTACAAGGCCCACAACGTCAAGAAGATGGCTCTGAAGGCTCCCATGGTGGTGTTCTTCTCCGTGTACTTCCCGGCCAAGCTCCTGCGGGCCATCCACACCGTCAATACCGCCCAGCCTGTGCGCCGCGGCGGTCAGTAGAGGGCACGCAGTGCGCCGGCATCAGTCGGTTCCCAGCTCCGCGAGTGGCCGGTCCGACGGCGGTTCGTTCCGCCCGTTTGCCGCTGGCCTTCCGCGGCGCGCGGCTTTGCCCGACCGCTGGCCCAGCACCACAACGGCGAGACCCGCCAGAATAAGCCCCAGGCCGGCGTAGGTACCGGCGGGAAGTGTTTCGTGGAGGAATACCGCGGCAAGAAGCGCAGCTCCCGGGATCTCCAGGAGGATGATCATGGAGACCAGGAGAGGACTCATGGTGGCCAGCAGATGGTTGAACGCGGTATGCCCCACCAGCTGTGCACAGACCGTGATGGCCAGGATCCCCAGCCAGCCTGCGGCTTCAAAGCCCACCAGGGGCTGCCTGCCAAAGAGCGCCAGTACGGCAACCAGGGCTGCGCACATTCCGTAGCAGAGCGTGGTGTAGGTGCCCGTTGTCATGCTCTGCCGGGCTTTTCCCCCGGCCAGAGTGTAGAGGCCGGCCAACGCCCCGCCGGCGACGGCCAGCAGGTCACCCAGCAGGGCATCCGGTGAAGAGCCCATGTCGAATCCGGTGATGGCAACAACGCCGCCAAAAGCGATGCCGAGGCCAGCCAGCACCTGCCACCGGTGGCGGGTCCCGCGGAAGAGCTGGAACACGGCTATCCAGGCTGACTGCAGGCATACCAGTGCCGTGGCCGCGGCAACGGAGGTGAGCTGCAGGGAGGTGATGAAGCAGGCGAAGTGCAGTGCCAGCGCGACGGCGGCCAGCAGGCACCAGCGGAACTCCCGTTGGGTGATCCTGCCGAACTGCCGGGGCTCCCGGATGAGGGTGGGAGAGGCCATCACGGCAGCGCCGATGGCGTTGCGCCAGAAGGCAATGGCCAGGGCACTCACGGTGGTGGCCCCGAGGGTGGCAGCAATCAAGGGGCCGGACGAGGCGACGCCCAGTACGCCGACGGCTGCGAGAAAGAAGTTCACTGCACTACCCTAATGCGCGGCCGGGACCCGATGGCTGCGGGGTTCCGGTGACAAAGCAAAAGTCCCGGCCGGCGTTTCCGCTGACCGGGACTTTCTTATGGTGGAGGCACGGGGACTCGAACCCCGAACCCCCTGCTTGCAAAGCAGGTGCGCTACCAATTGCGCCATGCCCCCATAAGAAGCAACCCGTCAATCATACCCTAGAACCAGGGAGCCGTTGACCAGCTCCGTTCCGGGCGCCGGGGCTAGTCCACCGTGTCGGTTGACTTGCTCCAGACATCTTTCCGGGCCTCGGATTCCTGTGCTTTCCGGTAGAGCAGGACGCCTGCGATTGCCGCTGCCAATACAAGCAACTTCTTCACATGCTCCCCGTTCCGGTCCGGCTGCGGGTTACGCAATCCAAACCTACACTTGAACCTGCACAGGTTCCGTGGGCGTACCAGGACTTGAACCTGGGACCTCTTCGTTATCAGCGAAGCGCTCTAACCGCCTGAGCTATACGCCCCGATGCCTCATCGGGCCGAGACATGACTTTACAGCACATCCCGGCCCGATCTCAAATCGGGCCTTTCCGCGGCTGCCAGGCCTGCGGAAACCGGACCTTAGTCGTCCGTGAGGGTAACGCCGATGCCGCCCACCAGGGTGGCGGAGATGTTGTACAGCACAGCGGAAAGCATGGAAAGCGCGGTCAGGAGGACCACGTTCACCACCGCGATGATGGTGGCGAACGAGGCCACCTGGCCCAGGGAAGCCACCTTCTTCAGCTCAAAGCCGCCGCTCTCTGAGCCGGCCAGCGTGCCCAGCAGGCTGTCCACCTGGTCGAAGATGCCCGTCAGGTCAAGGACGGTCCACAGGACAATGGCGGCCACCACCGTGACGATTCCCAGGGCCACGGACAGGAGGAAGGCCATTTTCAGGACAGACCAAGGGTCCACCTTGCTGATGAGCAGCCGGGCGCGCCGTACCTTTGCCTTCGGTGCAGGCTTCACAAGGCCTGGATTGCCCTGGCCCGGAGCGCCTCCTGCTGGGCGCTGCCCGCCTGCTGCGGGCCGCTGTCCCGGTGCCGGGCGCTGGCCGGGCTGGC
>NZ_JBJURL010000101.1:0-12185 GCF_046097905.1 Pseudarthrobacter sp. NKDBFgelt
GGGCGGACGCCCTGGGCGCGGAGCACGGCCTCAGCCTGGCCGGCCGCCGTGCCGTTGCCCACCAGGATGCCCAGGGGGCGGCGGCCCAGCTCCCTGGCTACCTCGCTGACGGCCTCCCCGATCCGGGCGGCATCGTCAATGGTGGAGTAACTCAGGCAAGCGCCCGCCCCTTCCACCGGGCTGGCCACGGGTGCCGATCCGGTGGCGATGACCAGCTGGTCGTAGGCGAATTCCATGCCGTCCGCGGTGGCCACGGTGCGGTTGACGGCGTCGATGTGGCTTGCCGGCTGGCCGAACCGGACCGAGACCTGCGGCAGCAGCGCCAGCTCCAGCAGTTCCTCCGGGGTGTCGTCCCGGTTGCTCAGCACGGTGATGGTGCCGGTGAAACGGGCCCGGTCCAGCTGGCTGACAAGCGCCTGGGCAGCAGGACCCGCCCCCGCGATGACGATGCGGGTGGCGGTGGAGTTGGATGGGGAGGGTGCCGGAGCGGACATGTGCTGGCCCTTTCGCTGGCGGCCGGGAGCGGCCGGAACTTCGTGATGGAACCCAGCGTAGGCGCGTGCTTTTTCCGGCGTGTTTCCCCGCAGTTGCTGTTTAAAGGCACGGTGTTCGCCAGTTTTTACCGGCCGGTAACAGAACCCGTGACCTGCCTCTCATCCGCCAGTTGTCCGACACATTTGCCCTGTGCCGCTGCCCGTCGGTGCTGTTCGTCCCGGAATTCCTAGACGCGGATACGGTAGCCGCGCTTCACCACCGTTTCCACCAGGCGGCCGTCAGGCAGTGAAGAGCGGAGACGGCTGACGGTCATGTCCAGGGCATGGACGGAACCGCGGAGTTCCAGCAGGTCGGAGAGCGATTCCCGGGACAGGACCGCGCCGCCGGCACCGAGCAGGGCCCGCAGGAGCAGCAGCGGTGCAGGGGCGAGTTCCACCGGCTGCCCGTTGATGCGCAGGCTGCGGCCGCGCAGCTCGATGTTGCCGGACCTGGTGTCCAGCCGGCGCACGTGGTTGAGCGCGAGGTGCTCGCACACCAGACGGATCAGCGCCCCCATCCGGAAGCGTTCCGGGATCAGCGGGGTCACGCCGGCGTCCAGCAGGGGCTGTGCCGTGACCGGACCCACCACTGCCGTGGTGACGTTGGTCTTCAGGCTCTCGATCAGCTGCTTGTAGACGCCCATTTCGTGGGCGGTGCTCCACATGGCATCCACCGCGGGTGCGCTGGTGAAGGTGAGGACGTCCAGGTTCCCGCTGCAGGCAGCCTCGATGAGCCGGGGGAGCCGGTCCTCGCCGTCGGGCTTCACCCAGCGGTACGGCGTGACTGTCAGGACGGTGGCGCCGGACATGCGCAGGCGTTCCAGCTGCCGCACGTCGGTGTAGCCGTGCAGCTGCACGGCGACGGTTTTGCCGCGCACGCCCTCGGCCAGCAGCATGTCCACCAGTGTTGCGGTGGTTTCGTCGCTGCTGATTCCGACGTCGGCAAGGCCGGCGGCGCGCACCGCACCGCGGGCCTTGGGTCCGCGGACGAACATCCGGCAGGCGCCCAGGGTCTCAAGCAGCTGCTCGCCGATACCGAAGGAATCCGCGGCCTCGCACCAGCGCCGCATCCCGTAGGCGGTGGTGGCGATGCAGAGATCCGGCCTGGCCGCGATGATGGCCCTGGTGTCGTCGATGAGCCGCATGTCCTCCTGCACGGGTGCGATTTTCAGGGCGGGGGCGTGAAGGACTTCCGCTCCGCGGCGTTCCAGCGCCTCGATCAGGTCCTGGGACCGCCGGTGCGAGGTGACACCGATGCGGAAACCCTCCAGGGGAGCCTCTGCGGCGTCGGGTGCTTCTTCAGGCGTTTGTTCGACCTGCGGTGGTTCGGCCGGTGCAAGTGCAGTCATGGGGGTCAATCCTTTCACGAACCCAGCAGCGAGGCCGCCAGCCTGTCCAGGTCGGCCGCGGCCTCAGCATGCCCGCGGTTGGCCTCAGCCACCCGGACCACCTCGCCGATGACCAGCACGGCAGGGTTGCTGCACCCGGCGGCGGCGGAGGCGATGGTGCCCAGATCCGCGATGGTGGTGCGCTGGCCAGGGCGGTAGCCGCGCTCCACCACGGCCATGGGCATGTCAGCCCGCATTCCGGCCCGGCGGAGTCCGGCAGCGAGCTGGTGGAGGGTTCCGATGCCCATCAGCACCACGATGGTCCCGCCCAGGCCGGCAAGGTGCTGGTGCTCTTTTTCGGTCAGCGGGGCGTGGCCGGACACCACGGTGAACATGTGGCTGACCTCGCGGTGGGTGACGGGGATGCCCGCGGCAGCGGGGACGGAAATGGCGCTGGTGACGCCGGAGATAACGCGGACCTTGACGCCGGCGGCCACGCAGGCGGCAACTTCCTCGCCGCCGCGGCCGAAGACATACGGGTCTCCGCCCTTGAGGCGGACCACGTTGTTGCCGGCCAGGGCGCTTTCCACCATGAGCTTCTCAATGTCGCCCTGGCTTACCTTGTGGTGGCCGGGCTTCTTGCCCACGTCCACGAGTTCGGCCGAGGTGAGCGACGGGAGTTCCTGGTATGGGGCGAGCCGGTCGTAGAACACCACATCGGCGTCGCGGAGGGCCTTGACCGCGGCGACGGTGAGGAGCTCGGTGGTGCCGGGGCCGCCGCCCACCAGGGTGACGTGGCCCGGGGTGCCGGCAGCCGGCTCAACAGCGACCGGAATGCCCGTGTCCCGGCAGCGGCCAAGGAGGGAGTCCCAGCCGGGCTGTCCGTCGTCCACAGCTGCAACCAGGAAGGGGCGTTCGGGCAGCGGGCCGTCGTGCGCCGCGCCCTGCGGAGTGCTGAGGCGGTAGACGACGGCGCCGGCGGCTTCGTAGCGGCGGACCGCCTGGCGGGCAGCGTGCTCCGAACCCGTCACCAGTACTTCACGGCCGGTGAGATCAATGCTGAGCTGCATGCCTATACCTCGTTCTCGTTATTTGACCGGACCGGGATGGAGGCCCCGATGAGGACTGGCTGCTGGCCGGCTGCCGCCTTCTCCTCGGCGGTGGCGGGGCGCATCTGGCCGCGCTCGTCCGGGACGAAGGTGATGGAGTCGTCCTTCTGGTCGGGTGCGTTGACGAAGGAGCGGAAGCGGCGCAGCCGCTCGGGGTCCTTCAGGGTGTCAGCCCACTCGTCGATGTAGGTATCCACGTGCTTGGCCATGGCCGCCTCGAGGTCCGCGGCGATGCCCAGGGTGTCCTTGACCACCACGTCCTCAACGTGCTTGATGCCGCCGTCGAGCTCTTCCTGCCACCGCGCGGTGCGCTGCAGCCGGTCTGCGGTGCGGATGTAGTACATGAAGTAGCGGTCGATGTACTTGATCAGCGTTTCGTCGTCGAGGTCCTTGGCGAGCAGCTGGGCGTGGGCGGGTGTTGCGCCGCCGTTGCCGCCGACGTACAGGTTCCAGCCGTCCGCGGTGGCAATGACGCCTACGTCCTTGCCGCGCGCCTCGGCGCATTCCCGGGCGCAGCCGGAGACGCCCATCTTAAGCTTGTGCGGGCTCCGCAGGCCGCGGTAGCGCAGTTCCAGCTGGATGGCCATGGCCACGGAGTCCTGGACGCCGAAGCGGCACCAGGTGGAACCGACGCAGGACTTCACTGTACGAAGGCTCTTGCCGTAGGCCTGGCCGGATTCGAAGCCGGCGTCCACCAGCTCCTTCCAGATTTCCGGCAGCTGCTCCAGGCGGGCACCGAACATGTCGATCCGCTGGCCGCCGGTGATCTTGGTGTACAGGTTGTACTTTTCGGCGACGGCGGCGATCACGCCGAGTTTCTTGGGGGTGATTTCGCCGCCGGCGATGCGGGGGACCACGGAGTAGGTGCCGTCCTTCTGCATGTTTGCCAGGGCGCGGTCGTTGGTGTCCTGCAGGGTGCCGCGGCCGGCGTCCAGCACGTAGGCGCTGTTCTGGCTGGCCAGGATGTTGGCGATGGTGGGCTTGCAGATGTCGCAGCCCGCGCCGGTGCCGTACTTGGCCATGATCTCTTCGAAGGAGGTGAGTTCCAGGACGCGGATGGCGTCGAACAGTTCCTGGCGGGACAGTTCGATGTGCTCGCAGAGTGCCTTGGAGACCTCGACGCCGGACTTGGTGAGTTCGGTTTCCAGCAGCTTCTTGAGCATAGGCACGCAGGAACCGCACTGGGTGCCGGCGCGGGTGCAGCCCTTCAGCTCGCCCAGTTCCTGGACGGGGGCGTTGCCATCGCAGGCGCCGCAGCCGTTGATGGCATCGCGGATGCTGCCGGCGGTGACGTTGTTGCAGGAGCAGAGGGTGGCGTCGTCCGGAAGTTCCGTTTCGGGGGCTTCGCCACCGCCTGCCGCGGTGAGGAACGCGCCGGGCTCGGCCGGAAGTTCGCGGCCGAGGAGCGGGCGGAGGCTCATGTACGGTGAGGCGTCGCCCACGAAGATGCCGCCCAGAAGGGTCTTGGCATCGTCGGTGGTGACGATCTTCTGGTAGACGCCGCGGGCGGGGTCGGCGTACACGATTTCGAGGGCGTGCTCGGTCCTGGCGAACGCGTCGCCGAAGCTGGCCACGTCCACGCCGGACAGCTTGAGCTTGGTGGCGGTGTCGAAGCCGGGGAACGTGGCGTCGCCGCCGTGCAGCCGGTCGGCCACAATCTCCGCCATGGTGTTGGCGGGGGCCACCAGGCCCAGGCACATGCCGCCAAAGTTGGCCACCTCGCCGATGGCCCAGATGCCGGGCACTTCGGTTTCGCAGTAGTCGTTGATGACCACGCCGCCGCGGGGACCCAGGCTGAATACCTGTTCCTCGCCCTCGGCGGCGCGGAAGAGTTCGTCACGGGGCCGGACGCCGATGGCCACAATGACCATGTCTGCTTCGATGATGCGGCCGTCCGCCATGAGGACGCCCGTGACCTGGCCGTCGTCGTCGGACAGGACTTCCGAGGGGAAGACGCCGCCGTGGACCTCGAAGCCCTTGGCCTTGATGAGCCGTCCCATGGCCTGGCCGGCACCTTCGTCGAGCTGCGTGGCCATCAGCCACTGCGAACCGTCGATGACGATCGGGTTGGCACCCAGCTGCTCCGTGCCGGCGGCGGATTCGAGGCCAAGGAGGCCGCCGCCGATGGTGACTGCGTTGACCTTGCGGCCCAGCTTCTCTTTCAGCCCGGCGATGGCCTCGTTGATGGCCCATACGTCTTCGAGGGTGCGGTAGACGTGCGTGTGCTCGGCGCCAGGGATGGGCAGGCGTGCGGCGTTCGAGCCGGTGGCCACCACCAGCTCGTCGTAGCCGAAGGTGTTGCCGGCAGCCGTCTCCACGGTCTTGGCTTCGGCGTTGATCCTGATGACCCGCTCGCCGGTCTTGAGCTCCAGGGACGGGTGGTCCCACATGGAGGCAGTTCCCAGCGTAAGGTCCACGTCCTTGTCCGTGAGGGCCTTGGAGAGGGCAACGCGGTCGTAGGGAAAATGGGCTTCCTCAGTGAGGACCGTGACATGCCAGCCATCGAGGCCACGGGCATGCATTGCGTCCGCAAAACGGTGGGCCGCGGGGCCGCCGCCGGCGACGACGATGCGGCGCGGAGTCTCTGTGCTTGAAGTCTGTTCGGTCACTGATGGGCCTTTCGCATGGGCCGCAGTGGAACTGCAGCCTTCTCTGTCGAGCTGTCCATCCAGACTAGGGAGACGCAGTTTCGCTTCAGTTTCCCAATTGTTTCGTCAACTTAACTTCTGCATCACGAACGCATTTCCGGCCGTGTGAGGTGTCTTTTACGCGCCGGACACATTCACTGCACGCCTCTGAAACACCCGGAGCCTAGCGTGGTTCACGGCTGCAAAGGCGGCCCACTGAGAAGGATTACCCGCACAGGGAGAGGAGCCGGACATGACGGCAACACTGGAACTTGGGGCACTCGAAGCCGGCCTTGACGAGGCGGTATCCGGGATCACGGGCGGCTGGCACAGCGTTTGCCCGGTGGCGGACCTGGAAATCGCCTGGGGCGAGGCAGCCCTGGTTGCGGGACGCCAGATTGCCCTTTTCCGCACCGGCGCCACCGAAGTTTTCGCGGTAGCGCATGAGGACCCTGCCACGGGAGCACATGTCATGGCGCGTGGGATCCTGGGCTCACGCGGTGAGCGCCCCACCATCGCCTCGCCGCTGCACAAAGAGGTCTACGACCTTGAAACCGGTGAATGCTTCAGCACGCCCGGCCTGGCCATTGCCACCTTCCGCGCCCGCATCAGCGACGGCATGGTCGAGATTGAGCTGTAGCGGCTAGAGCCCCAGCGCTTCGCTGACATCGCGGAGCACTTCGTCCAGCGCCGCCCGCGCCGACTGCCGGGCGGCCGGCAGTTCCGCGGCAGAACCCACGTGCTGGATTACTTCGAGGTAGCACTTGAGCTTGGGCTCGGTGCCGCTCGGGCGGATGATCACGCGCGTCAGGTCCCTGGTGACGTACAGCAGTCCGTCCGTGGGCGGCAGCTGGCCGCTGCCCTCGGCCAGGTCCGTGTACACCTCAACAGCGGATGATCCGAACGTTTCCGGCGGGGAGACCCTGAGCCGGTTCATCATCGCGTCCAGGAGCCCCAGGTCCGCAACCCTGATGCTGAGCTGGTCGCTGGCGTGCAGGCCGTGCTGCAGGTAGAGCTCGTCCAGGGTGTCAAAGACGGTCTTGCCGTCAGCCTTGGCGGCTGCGGCGAGTTCCGCGATCAGCAGGGCAGCCGAGATCCCGTCCTTGTCCCGCACCAGATCCGGCGCAACACAATAGCCCAGGGCTTCCTCGTAGCCGTACACCAGCCCGGGAACCCGGGAAATCCACTTGAACCCGGTCAGCGTCTCCTGGTGGGCGTACCCGGCCGCTGTGGCGATGCGGGCCAGCAGCCGGGAGGACACGATCGAATTGGCGAACACTCCCTGGGCGCCTTCTTCCGCGCCGTCGTCGTCCTTTCCCTTGCCCACGGCGATCCGGGCGGCCACGTGAGCTCCCAGGAGCGCCCCCACCTCGTCCCCGCGGAGCATCCGCCAGGCGCCTGTGTCAGGGTCTTTTGCCGCAACGGCCGCCCTGTCGGCGTCGGGATCGTTGGCAATCACAATGTCTGCCCCCAGCCGTTCGGCGGACTCCAGTGCCAGGTCCAGGGCGCCGGGTTCTTCCGGGTTGGGGAAGCTGACGGTGGGAAAATCCGGGTCCGGCTCGGCCTGCTCCGCAACCAAGGTGATGTCCTTGAAACCTGCGGCGTTCAACACCGCCAGCGCGGTCCCGCCGCCCACGCCGTGCAGGGGAGTCAGGACGATGCTGAGGTCACGGGCAGGGAACTCGCCGGGCATGGCCAGCGCGGCAGTGGAGCGTTCGTAGTCGGCTGCAAGGGACCCGTCCAGGACAGTCCAGCCGGAGGGGGCAAGGGCAATCGAATCCAGCGGTCCCACCGCGTTGATGCGGGCGGCGATGGTGGCGTCGTACGGGGCAACGATCTGTGCGCCGTTGCCGTTCTCCGGCACGGCATGGCGTCCCAGGTACACCTTGTACCCGTTGTCCTGCGGCGGGTTGTGGCTGGCGGTCACCATCACCCCGCCGTCGCATTCCAGCGCCCTGACGGCGAAGGCCAGCAGGGGAGTGGGCAGCGCCGCAGGCATCAGGAACGTCTCTATCCCCGCTGCCGTGAAAATTGCCGCGGTTTCCTCGGCAAAGATGTCCGAGTTGTGCCGGGCGTCATAGCCGACGACGGCGCGCGGCCGGGTTCCCGGCGATGACTCGCCCACGGACGAGAGCAGGAAGTCCGCCAGGCCGGCGGCGGCCCGGCGCACCACCGCCCGGTTCATCCGGTTCGGGCCCGGACCCAGTGCCGCCCGGAGCCCTGCCGTGCCGAACTGCAGCGTCCCGCGGAAGCTGTCCTCAAGTTCCTGGCGGGCTGCCGGAACGCCATTCTCCACCAGCCGGATGAGCTCGAGGAGGGAGGTCGACGTCACCGGATCCGGGTCTTGGGCAGCCCACGCGCGGGCATCATTGAGCAGGCGGATTTCGGCATCGGAAGACGTCATGGGCATAACGCTATCGTCATTGGCCCGCCACTTCTTCCAACCGCGGCCACGAAATGCCTGTGGCAGGCACGCCGCACGGGACCGCGACCCGGGTCAGAGCCGGGCGATGATCCCGGCCAACAGCTTCGAAATCCGCGGTCCGGCAGCCTGCCCGGACTCGATGACTTCCTGGTGGCTCAACGGCTGGGGGCTGATGCCCGCGGCAAGGTTGGTGACCAGCGAGATGCCGAACACCTCCATGCCCGCGTGCCGCCCCGCGATGGCCTCCAGCGCCGTCGACATGCCCACCAGATCGGCCCCGATGCGCTTGGCGTACTGCACCTCGGCGGGCGTCTCGTAGTGGGGGCCGGGGAACTGGGCGTAGAT
The DNA here is from genome assembly GCF_046097905.1 of Pseudarthrobacter sp. NKDBFgelt. NCBI lineage: Bacteria > Bacillati > Actinomycetota > Actinomycetes > Micrococcales > Micrococcaceae > Pseudarthrobacter > Pseudarthrobacter sp. NKDBFgelt. Next base: position 8,368 of record NZ_JBJURL010000101.1, read on the forward strand.
ACCCTCTTCCAGGGTGGCGTCGACCTCACGGGCCAGGCCGCGGATCCGGGGCGAATAGAGATCCGTCAGGTCCACGAACGTGGCGCCCTCCAGCGGCGAGGCGGCGGTGAGGTTGATGTGGTCGCTGATCAGCACAGGGGTGCCCGGGGTCCAGTTTTCCTGGAGCCCGCCGCAGCCGTTGGTCAGCACCAGGGTTTTGCAGCCGGCGGCCGCCGCGGTGCGGATGCCGTGCACCACCGCGCGCACGCCCTTGCCTTCGTAGTAGTGCGTCCTTGCCCCGAGCACCAGTGCCCGCTTGCCGCCCGGGGTCAGGACCGAGCGGATGGTGCCCACGTGTCCTTCCACCGCCGGGGCGTGGAAACCGGGGACCTCGTCGGCGGACAGGGTGGCGGTGGTCTCCCCGATCAGGTCGGCTGCCTCGCCCCAGCCGGAGCCAAGAACCAGGGCGACGTCGTGGCTGTCCACGCCGGTTTCCTCGGCGATGTAGTCGGCTGCGGCACGCGCGGCGGCAAAGGGATCGGTGTTCAGGAAGTCAGTTGTACTCACTGGTACAAGCTATCCTGCCGTCCCTCATGCCGCCCACCCTGGGCCGGTTTTCCCGAGAGACCGTTTTCTTTGGCGGTGCGGGGGAGTTGCAGGAGAATGATTGTTTGTGACTACGCATCCAGATTTCAGTTCCCCCCGGATCGCAATCCTGGGAGGTGGTCCGGGCGGGTACGAAGCCGCCATGGTGGCCGCCTCGCTGGGGGCGCAGGTCACCATCATCGAGCGTGCAGGACTGGGCGGATCGGCCGTGCTGACCGACGTCGTCCCCTCCAAGACCCTGATCGCCACCGCGGACCTCATGACCCGTGTGGGCGAGGCAGGCGAGCTGGGAGTGAAGTTCGACGTCGACGGCGGCGACTTTGTGCCCGTGATGCGCGCCGACCTCAAGCACATCAACGACCGTCTGCTGAACCTGGCCCGCAGCCAGTCCAAGGACATCCACGACGGCCTGGAGAACCTGGGAGTGCGGATCCTCACCGGGTCCGGCCGGCTGCTGGATGACCGGACCATTGAAGTCCTCACGGCGGACGGCACCGAAACCGTCGAGGCGGACACCATCCTGCTCGCCGTGGGCGCCCATCCGCGCGAACTTCCCACCGCACGCCCGGACGGCGAAAGGATCCTCAACTGGACGCAGATCTATGACCTCGATGAGCTGCCCGAGGAACTGATTGTGGTGGGTTCCGGTGTCACCGGGGCAGAATTCGCCTCCGCCTACAACGGACTGGGATCCAAGGTCACCCTGATTTCCAGCCGTGACAGGGTGCTTCCCGGATCCGATGTGGACGCGGCAGTAGTACTGGAGGAAGTCTTCGAACGCCGCGGCGTCCGGGTCCTGTCCCGCTCCCGCGCCGAGACCGTGGAGCGGACGGACGACGGCGTGGTGGTCACCCTCAGCGACGGGTCCAAGGTGACCGGCAGCCACTGCCTGCTGTGCCTGGGCTCCATCCCCAACACCGCAGGGATCGGCCTGGAAGAGGCCGGCGTGGCGGTCAGCGAAAGCGGCCACATCAAGGTGGACGGCGTATCACGCACCTCGGCCCCCAACATCTATGCCGCCGGTGACTGCACCGGCGTGCTGCCGCTTGCCTCCGTGGCGGCCATGCAGGGCCGCATCGCGGTGGCGCACTTCATGGGCGACACCGTCACCCCGCTCAAACTGCACCAGGTGGCCTCGAACATCTTCACGTCACCGGAAATCGCGAACGTGGGCGTCTCGGAAGCTGAGATCGATTCGGGCAAGTACCAGGGCGACATCATCAAGCTCTCGCTGCGCAGCAACGCCCGCGCCAAAATGCGGAACCACCGCGACGGCTTCGTGAAGATCTTTGCCCGGAAGGGCTCCGGCACCGTGATCGGCGGGGTGGTCGTAGGACCGAACGCCTCGGAGCTGATCTTCCCCATCTCCATCGCGGTGAAGCAGAAGCTGCACGTGGACGACGTCGCCAGCACCTTCACCGTCTACCCGTCACTGAGCGGATCGATTTCCGAGGCGGCGCGGCGCCTGCACGTCCACCTGTAAGGGCGCGTCGGAATCCACCAGATTCCAGGCCCACGCGAGTCTGGACCACTCCGCGCGGCGTGCATAGACTCCTCAAAGGAACGGCCGGGAATTCCATCAGCGGATTTTCCCGGCCGTCCCTGCACCAGCCATCAGAAGGGTAGGCAGAAGCAATGTCAACAGCACTCGTGAGGCCGCGCAGCGGCAAGATCATTGGCGGGGTGTGCGCGGCCCTGGCAGCCCGCTTTGGGCTCCCGAAGTTCCTGGTCCGGTTGGGCTTCGTGATCTTTGGCCTGGTGGGGGTCGGCGAACTTGCCTACATCGTGCTCTGGATCCTCATTCCCAAGGCCCCGGCCTAAGTATGTGCGTACCGGGGACGTTGTGCCCTACTGCTCCATCGCACCCTGCAGGCACAGTGGAGCATGGCTTCTATTTACATCGCCTACGGGAGCGTTGAAGGGCAGACGGCCCATATCGCGGAGTACATCGCCGATGTGATCCGGGCGCACGGGCACCACGCTGAAACCGCGGACCTCAAGCATTCTGCGGACACCGTTCCGGACGGACACGACGGCGTCATCGTGGCGGCGTCGGTGCACATTGGCAAGCACGAGGGCTACGTTGCGGACTTTGTCCGCAAGAACCGCAGCGAACTTGATCGATTGCCGTCCGCCCTGGTCTCGGTCAGCCTTGCCGCCCAAGGGGATGAGGCCAGTGCGGAGGGCTACGTGGAAAAGTTCGAGGAGGAGACCGGCTGGCACCCCCGCCATGTAGCGATGTTCTCCGGTGCGCTGATGTACACCCACTACAACTTCCTGAAACGCCAGATGATGAAGAAGATCGCCAAGGACAGGGGCTCCCAGGATCTGGACACGTCCCGCGACTACATCTACACCGAGTGGGACGGCGTGAAGCGCTTCGCCGAGGACTTCCTGGCCGGGGTCACTCCTCCAGGCTTCACCCCGTGAGAACCCCCGCGGCCGTACCCGTCCTGTTCCTGGCTGCGTCCGCTCTTCTTGGCGGGTGTTCGCAGCCCGGGAACCAGGGTGCGCCGGCACCCGGGACCTCCACCGGTGGGACCAGCCCTGCCTGCGACCTCATCACGCCTGAAATTGCGGCGAAAGTCGTACCCGGGATTATGCCTGTAGGCCAGAACAGCAGTGACAGGCCGCCCGGGAGCAAGGCCTACCTCTGCACGTATTCGAGCAAGTCCATGGACGGAGGCATCACGGCCCTGTCGGTGGCACTCACCTCGCCCGCCTCGTCGCAGGACATCTCCACAGCGAAATCGGCGCCCGACTGCTCACCCGTCACCGGAATCGGTGACTTCGCCTGCCTGCAGTGGACCGGCTACTTCCGGGGCGAGGCCGGGGGCGCCTCCGCGAACGTTGTCCTCACGGCTGTCCGGGGCGACGAGACGCTCGAAATGCCGTACGTCACCTCTGCGCCCATGAACGGCGCTCCCGCTCCCGACGGCGATGCGATGGCCCGTGCGCTCGCACAGGCAGCAGTGGACGCCGGCTGGGGCAACGGCAGCCCGCTCGGCGTTCCCGCGGCCCCAGCCCCAGCCTCCTAGTCAGGCGGCCTGGACCGCCCGGAAGTGTTTTTCGATGAGCCCCTTGATGTCCTCGTGGCAGCCGCCGCAGCCGGTTCCGGCACGCGTTGCCTTGGACACCTCGGGCACCGTGGAGCAGCCCTCCTCAACGGCGCCCTGGATGGCGGCTCCGCTGACTCCGGCGCACCGGCAGACGGTGCCGGCGGGATCGGCGGT
>NZ_JBJURL010000102.1:0-11793 GCF_046097905.1 Pseudarthrobacter sp. NKDBFgelt
GCCCAGCAGGGTGCGCAGCTGGCGGCTGGCCTTGGCAGCGCCGGCGGGGTTGAGGCCCCGGCGCAGGTGCTGGCCCGCCTGGGACGCGGCATGCAGGGTGTGGTAAGTGGCGCGTTCAGCATCAGTGCCCAGGTCGCGGAAGGACCTGAGTACCTTGAGCCCCACGCCGACGACGACGGCGATGGCCATGGCGATGACGGCCACGGCCGCGGCGGTCAGGAGGGGGGAGTCCGGCATGGTGCCCAGCGTAGCTGCGGGTGCCGTTTGTCGCAGCATCCCGACCGTTGAGCGCCCGCAGGCCTGCAGGCACTGGAACTGGCGGGATGCAGCCCGCAGAGTGATTGCAGTCACATTTGCGGTATCCCGTCTTCCGGGCCTGCCGTTGGGTGTGTTCAGGCAAGTCTCAACGAGGAGGAACGATGGGTAACGATGCCCACACTCCGGACGCAGCGGCGTCCGTGGACTTCGAGCAGGTCCAGTCGACGGAGCAGTTCAAGGAACTGCGCAAGCGTCACCGCAGCTTTGTCTTCCCCATGGCAGTCGCATTCCTGCTGTGGTACTTCGCATATGTCCTGCTCGCCGACTATGCCGTGGACTTCATGTCCACCAAGGTCTGGGGCAACATCAACGTGGGCCTGATCCTCGGCCTGCTCCAGTTCGTCTCCACGTTCGCCATCACCGGCTGGTACGTCCACTACTCCAACAAGCGCCTCGACCCCATCGCCAAGGAAATCCGGGACGAGATCGAGGGCCACGAATTCGATAAGCACGGAAACCGAGTAGGCGGAGTCACCAAATGATCAATATCGCAACAGCGGTGGACGTGGCCGCCCTCAAGGAAACCACGCTGCTCAACATGGGCATCTTCGGCATCTTCGTGGCCGTCACCATGGTGATCGTGCTCCGCGCCAGCCGGAACAACAAGACCGCCGCGGACTACTACGCGGCCGGCCGCTCCTTCACCGGCTCGCAGAACGGAACCGCCATCGCCGGCGACTACCTTTCCGCCGCCTCCTTCCTGGGCATTACCGGCGCCATCGCCATCAACGGCTATGACGGCTTCATGTACTCCATTGGCTTCCTGGTGGCCTGGCTTGTGGCACTGCTGCTCGTTGCGGAGCTCCTGCGCAACACCGGCAAGTTCACCATGGCCGATGTGCTGTCCTTCCGGCTGAAGCAGCGGCCCGTCCGCATTGCCGCCGCCATCTCCACCCTCGCCGTCTGCTTCTTCTACCTCCTGGCCCAGATGGCAGGCGCAGGAAGCCTGATCTCGCTGCTGCTGGGCATCAGCGACTGGGGCGGCCAGGCCCTGGTGATCATCGTCGTCGGCGCCCTGATGATCATGTACGTCCTGATCGGCGGCATGAAGGGCACTACCTGGGTGCAGATCATCAAGGCCATCCTGCTGATCGCGGGCGCAGCCGTCATGACCCTGTGGGTCCTGGCAATCTACGGCTTCAACCTCTCCAGCCTCCTGGGCGCCGCAGTGGAGACGGCCAACAACCCGGCTGTCCTGAATCCCGGCCTGCAGTACGGCAAGACGGAAACCTCGAAGATCGACTTCATGTCACTTGGCCTCGCCCTGGTCCTGGGCACCGCAGCACTGCCGCACGTACTCATGCGCTTCTACACAGTCCCCACGGCCAAGGAAGCCCGTAAGTCCGTGGTGTGGTCAATTTGGCTGATCGGCCTCTTCTACCTCTTCACCCTGGTGCTTGGTTACGGTGCAGCTGCCCTGGTGGGTGCTGAGACCATCAAGGGCGCACCGGGCGGCGTGAACTCGGCTGCCCCGCTGCTGGCCTTCTACCTGGGTGGGCCGCTGCTGCTGGGCTTCATCTCGGCCGTGGCCTTCGCCACCATCCTCGCCGTTGTGGCCGGCCTGACCATCACGGCTGCCGCCTCCTTTGCCCATGACATCTACGCCAGCGTCATTTCCAAGGGCAAGGCCGACGCCGACACCGAGGTGAAGGTGGCCCGGCGCACCGTTGTGGTCATCGGCGTCCTCGCCATCCTGGGCGGCATTCTTGCCAACGGACAGAACGTGGCGTTCCTCGTGGCGCTCGCATTCGCCGTCGCCGCCTCCGCCAACCTGCCCACGATCGTCTACTCCCTGTTCTGGCGGAAGTTCACCACCCAGGGTGCGGTCTGGAGCATGTACGGCGGCCTGGGTTCCGCGATCATCCTGATCATCTTCTCGCCGGTGGTTTCCGGCGGAGCAACATCCATGATCAAGGACGCCAACTTCGCACTCTTCCCGCTGAGCAACCCGGGCATCGTGTCCATCCCCCTCGCCTTCTTCCTGGGCTGGCTCGGAACGACGCTCGACAAGAAGCGGGAGGACACCGCCAAGCAGGCCGAAATGGAAGTCCGCTCCCTTACGGGGGTGGGTGCCGAAAAGGCCGTCGACCACTGACCTGACGGCTCAACAGCAAAGCCTCCGCACCGGGAACAAGTTTTCCGGTGCGGAGGCTTTGTTGTGCTGCCTGAGGCTCCCGTTAGCCTGCCGGCCGCAGCTTGATTTCGGTCATCCTGAGTTCTTCAGTGCCCTCGAAGCGGTAGGCGAGGTCCACTTCTTTGCCGTCGCAGGCGATGAGCCCGGCAACATTTGCAGACTTCACGCCGTTCTCGGTGACCACGTTGAGGTCCCTGTAGTCCGGTGTGCAGGTTTCATCCATCCCAAGACTGTTAACCCCCTCAATGAACGCTTCCTTGGACAGCTGCTCCTGGAGGGCGGGGTCAAGGTATTCGTCGTAGGCCCTTGAGCTGTCTCCGGCGAGGACCAGCTTGGTGAAGCCGTCAGCCAGCCCCCGGGCCTGGTTGGTGGCGCTGCCCACCACGTTCACCAAAATGACTATGCCCAGGACCACCAGGAGGAGGACGCCGCCGGCGCCAGCCAGGATGATCCACAGTTTCCGCCGGCTCCTGGGCGGAGGCTGCCCCGGAAGCCCGAACGGGGATGCCTGTTCCTGCCCGTAGTAGGGAGGATGTGACAGCTGCGGGGACGCCGGCCCGGCGTGGCCCGGCTGAAACGGTTCCTGGGGAGTGCTCAAGGTGGAGCCTTTCCGGAAAAATGGTGCAGCGCACCGCCTGGATGCGGGGCGGCGCTGGGCCTGTCCCGCCAATTAACTGGCATTCAGCCTATAGCGCGGCCCGCCTGGTCCGAACTCCAGCCCCCGCCGCCGTCGTGCTTTCCGCCATTGGGGGCGCCGGCTGCTAAGCCCGCCCGGGTCCACGTTCAAGGAGGGGCTGGACGCGGAAGGGAATAAGCTCTCCCATGGCAAGCGCCGTGTCGGTCCGGTCCACGCCTTCGCACGCCAGGATTTTCCCGTTGATCCGGAACAGGTCCTCGGCGTCCACCGCCACCACGCGCAGCAGCAGGTCCGCCGAACCGGTCAGGCCATAGCCCTCGAGGATCTCGGGAATGTCAGCGAGTTCCTTCGCCAGCTGGGCGAGCCGCTGCTGCTGGACATGGACGGAGATGAAGGCCATCAGCGGGTAGCCCAGGGCCGCCGGATTGATGCGCCGTTCGAAGGACAGGAAGACATGTTTCTTCTCCAGCTGCGCCATCCGCGCCTGCACGGTGTTCCGGGAGAGGCCAAGCTTCTGGGCAAGTGCCACAACGGTTTGCCGCGCATCCTGGGCCAGGGCGGAGAGCAGGCGGGCATCGGTGCCATCCAAGGCTTGCATAATGCGCAACGCTAGCACGGTCCCATGCCCTTCCGCAGAGCATTTTGCTCAGTGATCGCGCCGGTAGTTGTACCTCCTGAGCATTGTGAGTAGGGTCACAAATATCCGGGGCAACGGCGCCCGGGCGGCCGGCGGCTGAAGGGGCCACAAGTCCCAAAACCGCGGGTCAACGACGTGAGAAGGTTGCGGGCTATCGTGTCTACAGACGAAACGGGCCAGGGCGGACCAGCCGCCCCCAACAGCGCCCGGCACCCCCATGGGCAGGGGCGGGATCTGGTCCAACTGGTCACCCCAACCGGAGAGCGGATCAGCCACCCGGAGTTCGACTATTGGGTCAGGGATGTCACTGACGAGCAGTTGTGTTCCCTCTACGAGGACATGACCGTGATCCGGCGCATCGACGTCGAGGCAACTGCCCTGCAGCGGCAGGGCGAACTCGGACTGTGGCCGCCGCTGCTGGGCCAGGAAGCCGCGCAGATCGGTTCGGGCCGGGCGCTCCGCACGGACGACTTTGTGTTCTCCAGCTACCGGGAGAACGGGGTGGCCTACTGCCGGGGAGTGGACCTGACGGACATCCTCCGGGTATGGCGCGGCACTGCGTCCTCGGGCTGGGATCCCTACACCATCAACATGGCCACCCCGCAGATCATCATCGGCGCCCAGACCCTCCACGCCACCGGCTATGCAATGGGCATCCAGAATGACGGCGCCGATTCCGTCGCCGTGACCTATTTCGGTGACGGTGCCACCAGCGAGGGCGATGTCAACGAGGCCATGGTCTTCGCGGCAAGTTTCCAGGTGCCCGTGGTGTTCTTCTGCACCAACAACCACTGGGCCATCTCCGAGCCCGTACGGCTCCAGTCGCACATCCAGCTGGCCGATAGGGCAGCCGGATTCGGCATCCCCAGCCTGCGCGTGGACGGCAACGACGTCCTGGCCGTGATGGCAGCCACCCGCGTGGCCCTGGACCGGGCCCGCCGCGGCGGCGGCCCCACGTTCATCGAGGCCGTCAGCTACCGCATGGGCCCGCACACCACGGCGGATGACCCAACGCGCTACCGCGACGCCAACGAACTCGAGGACTGGGCGGCCCGGGACCCGATCAGCCGGATAGCCGCTCTTCTCGAGCGGAAGGGCCTGCTGTCCGCGGAACTGCAGCAAGACGTTAAGGACAAGGCCGACGCCGTGGCACGCGAGATGCGGACGGGCTGCACCACCATGCCGGACCCGGAGCCCCTGGACGTTTTCAAGAACGTCTACAGCACGCCCAACTCGTGGCTGGACCGGCAGCAGGACCACTACGCCCGTTACCTGGCCACCTTCGGTGATCCCGCAGGAGCCGTTTCAGAAGAAGGTGCACGCTGATGACCCAGATGACCTTTGCCCGCGCCATCAACGCGGGCCTGCGGAAGTCCCTGGAGAACGACCCCAAAGTGGTGCTCATGGGTGAGGACATCGGCACCCTCGGCGGCGTGTTCCGGGTGACCGACGGGCTGCAGAAGGACTTCGGCACGCACCGGGTGGTGGATACCCCCCTGGCCGAATCAGCCATTGTGGGCACCGCCGTCGGCCTCGCCTACCGCGGGTACCGCCCAGTGGTGGAGATCCAGTTCGACGGATTCATCTATCCGGCGTTCGACCAGATCGTCAGCCAGGTGGCCAAGCTCCACTACCGCACCCGCGGGGCAGTCAAGATGCCCATCACCATCAGGGTTCCGTTCGGCGGCGGGATCGGCTCTCCCGAGCACCACTCCGAATCGCCGGAGGCCTACTTCACGCACACATCCGGCCTGCGCGTGGTCACAGTTTCCAGCCCGCAGGATGCCTACACGGTGATCCAGCAGGCCATCTCCTGCGATGACCCCGTGCTCTACTTCGAGCCCAAGCGGCGTTACCACGACAAAGGCGACGTTGATGAGTCCCTTGACCACGCCGCTCCCGTGCCCATGGGCCAGGCGCGCGTCCTCACCCAGGGCACCGACGTCACGCTGGTGGCTTACGGCCCGCTTGTAAAGACGGCTCTGGACGCCGCGTCGGCCGCCGCCGATGAAGGAGTCTCCATCGAGGTCATCGACCTGCGCTCGCTGGCACCGGTGGACTACGAAACAATTGTGGCCTCCGTCCGCAGGACCGGGCGCCTGGTCATCACCCACGAGGCCGCACAATCGGGCGGCCTGGGGGCGGAAGTGGCCGCCAGCATTACCGAGCGGTGCTTCTACCACCTGGAGGCGGCACCTGTCCGGGTCACCGGGTTCGATATTCCCTACCCATACTCAAAGCTTGAGATGCACCACCTGCCGGGCCTGGACCGGATCCTGGACGGCGTGGACCGTGCCCTGGGCCGGCCGAACTCCCTCAGCGGGCTGGAAGGATGAGCGGGACCATGATCAAGGAATTCCGGCTGCCGGACCTGGGCGAAGGCCTCACCGAATCGGAGATCCTCAGCTGGAAGGTGGGGGTGGGCGATACCGTCACCCTCAACCAGGTGATCGCCGAGGTTGAGACTGCCAAGGCAGTGGTGGAGCTCCCGTCCCCGTTTGCCGGGGTTATCAGGGAGCTCCACGAACAGCCGGGCGCCGTCGTGGAGGTGGGCAAGCCGATCGTCTCCTTCGAGGTGGCGGATGACGCCGGCCCGGCACCGTCCGGGACAGGCGGCGCCTCTGCTGGGGTCAGGGATGCGGGCCAGGATGCGGTCGAGGATGTTGGCAGGGCCGCGGGGCAGGCAGCGGGGGAGAGCTCCGCCGGGACCCCCAAGAGGGAGCCAAACCTCGTGGGCTACGGTGCCGTCGTCGAAAGCACCGGCCGGCCCGCACGGCGCCCGCGGACCTTCCCGGCGGCTGGTTCTGCCGATGCCCTGCCTGCGGAAACCAGGCCCGCGGCAACCACGCCTGCCGAGATCATGCCTGCCGACCCCATGCCCGCGGAGACCACGCGTGACACAGACAAAACTCCCGCGGTTGAGCACACCGCGGCTGCGACGGGCCAGCCCGCAGGCGAGCGCCCACGGTCCACTCCTCCTGTCCGGAAGCTGGCCAAAGACCTTGGCGTGGACCTGGCCAGGGTTACCGGCACTGGACCCCAGGGACTGATTACCCGGGAGGACGTCCAGCACTTCATGGGCAGCCAGTCTGCGGACGCAGGGTCGGCCGGCGGGGATGCCGCGGACCTTGCGGGTGTGCGGGCCGGCCAGGGTGAGCGGGAAACGCGCACGGCCATCAAGGGTGTCCGCAAGTTCACGGCCGCAGCCATGGTGCAAAGTGCCTTCACCGCGCCGCACGCCACCGAGTTCCTGACGGTCGACGTCACGCCGTCCATGGAACTGCTCGCCAGGCTCCGGGACAGCAGGGAGTTCGCGGGTGTCAAGCTCACGCCGCTGACCCTGGCTGCGAAAGCGGTACTGATCGCCCTCCGGCGCAATCCTTCCCTCAACTCGCGCTGGGACGGGGAGAACCAGGAGATCGTCACGTTCCGTTACGTGAACCTGGGCATTGCAGCCGCCACGCCCCGGGGGCTCACGGTCCCCAATATCAAGGACGCGGATTCGTTGTCCCTGGTCCAGCTGGCGCAAGCCCTGTCAGCGCTCGCCGACACGGCCCGTGCCGGCAAGACCCCTCCGGCTGATCTCGCCGGCGGCACGGTCTCGATCACCAACATCGGTGTTTTCGGAATTGACGCCGGCACCCCCATCCTCAACCCCGGCGAAGCGGCGATCCTTGCCCTGGGAGCCGTGCGCAGGATGCCCTGGGAGTACCGGGCGGACATTGCCCTGCGCCAGGTGATGACCCTCAGCCTGTCCTTCGACCACCGGCTGGTGGACGGCGAACAGGGCTCACGCTTCCTTGCGGACGTCGGTGCCATCCTTGCTGACCCCGGCCTGGTGCTGACCATGGTGTGACCCGGGTAGTTTTTGTCCAGATATGCAGGGTTCCAACCGGTTTAAGCCTGCATACCTGGACAAAAACTCCGGATTCAGTGGCTGGTGTGGCAGTCCGCCAGCAGTGCGGCGAGGGCCATGCTCTCGAGCAAGGGCCGGGCTGTTCCGGACGCCATCTTCCGGCCGTGGCTTCGGACCGAGTGGGGGGTGGAGTTGATGAGCCCGAACGTGGCATGGGCCCGCATCCGGAGCTCCGAAGCGTCGGTCTCGGGACGGAGCCCCGCGAGGACCTCCACCCACACCTCCACATAGCTCCTTTGAAGGGTCCTGACCGCCTCCTGGTCCTCATCGGAGAGGCAGCTGAAATCCCTGTCCTGGACCCTGATGACGTCCGGCTTGCCCAGCGCGAAGTCCACCTGGAACGCCACCAGGCCGCGCAGGGCCACCAGGGGATCCGCATTTTCTGCCGCCACCCGGCGCCCGCCGTCCAGGAGTTCCTGGCTGACGGTGACCAGCAGGTCCGCCAGGACCGCCTGTTTGCCGGGAAAGTGGCGGTATACGGCCGGGCCGCTGACGCCGGCGGCAGCCCCCAGATCCTCCAGGGAGACACGGCTGAACCCGTGCAGCGCAAACAGCGAAGCTGCAGCGGACAGGAGCGCCTGGCGGCGGTTCTCCTTGGCCCGGCTGCGTTGGGTTGTGCTGGTGGACTGGTTTGGCCTGGCGGGCTCGGGTGGGCTGCTGGGCCGGGTTGCGCTGCCGGGCTGGGTTGTGCTGCTGGCCGCAGCGGCGTCGGTGCTTGGCACAATTCCTCCTCGGACCCCGGAAGTCTAGCAAGGCAGCTGTTGTGTTGGACATCACAGTTAATCGAGACTAACCTGAATTTCAGTTATTGAGCACTAACCGAGTTGGCTTCTTGCCCCCGGCCGGAACAGGAACAGGACGCGTCGATGGAGACCCTTGCCAGCAGGATCGACCCCGCCAGCAGCACTTTCCTGGCAAACCGCGAAGCGCAGCTGCTGCTGACGGAGGACCTGCGGAAAAGGCTCGCGGACGCTGCCCTGGGCGGACCGGAAAAGTCGAGGCAGCGGCACACCGGCAGGGGCAAGCTCCTGCCCCGCGAGCGCATCGACCGGCTCCTGGATGACGGCAGCCCGTTCCTCGAAATCGCCCCGCTGGCAGCCAACGGCATGTACAACAACGAGGCCCCCGGCGCGGGGGTCATTGCAGGCATCGGCCTGGTCCACGGCCGCCACGTGCTGGTGATTTCCAACGACGCCACCGTCAAAGGCGGGACGTACTATCCGCTGACGGTGAAGAAACACCTGCGGGCCCAGGAAATAGCCCTCGAGAACAGGCTTCCGTGCATCTACCTGGTGGATTCCGGCGGCGCTTTCCTGCCCAAGCAGGACGAGGTGTTTCCGGACCGGGACCACTTCGGCCGCATCTTCTACAACCAGGCCCGGCTGTCAGCGGCCAAGATTCCCCAGATCGCCTCGGTCATGGGGTCCTGCACGGCCGGCGGCGCGTACGTGCCTGCCATGAGCGACGAAACAGTGATTGTCCGCAACCAGGGCACCATCTTCCTGGGCGGGCCGCCGCTTGTGAAGGCTGCGATCGGCGAAATCGTCACGCCGGAGGAGCTCGGCGGCGGGGAAGTGCATTCGAGGATCTCCGGCGTCACCGACCACCTCGCCGAAAACGACGAGCACGCGCTGCAGATCATCCGGGACATCGTGTCCACGCTCCCGCCCTCTGCGCCGCCCGCCTGGGAGGTGGACGCCGCCGTCGAACCAACAGCTGCGCAGGCGGAGCTTTACGGTGCCGTCCCCACGGACGTCAACGCCGCCTACGACGTCCATGAGGTCATTGCCCGGCTGGTGGACGGCAGCCGGTTCCACGAATTCAAGAAGGAGTACGGCGCCACGCTGGTCACCGGGTTCGCGCGGCTGCACGGGCACCCGGTGGGGATCGTGGCCAACAACGGCGTGCTCTTCAGCGAATCCTCCCTCAAGGGGGCCCACTTCATCGAACTCTGCGACCAGCGCGGCATCCCGCTGGTCTTCCTGCAGAACATCTCCGGCTTCATGGTGGGCAGGGACTCGGAACAGGGCGGCATCGCCAAGAACGGGGCCAAGATGGTCACCGCCGTAGCCACCGCCCGGGTACCCAAGCTGACAGTGGTCATTGGTGGTTCCTTCGGCGCCGGCAATTACTCCATGTGCGGGCGTGCCTACTCACCACGGTTCCTGTGGATGTGGCCGGCCGCCCGGATCTCGGTCATGGGCGGCAACCAGGCCTCCAGCGTGCTCGCCACCGTCAAACGGGACCAGTACGAAGCCGCCGGACAGGATTGGTCCGCCGAGGACGAGGAAGCCTTCAAGGAACCCATCCGCCGGCAGTACGAGGACCAGGGCAGCCCGTACTACTCCACGGCCCGCCTCTGGGATGACGGAGTGATCGATCCTGCCGATACACGCACCGTCCTGGGCCTGGCACTGGACGTGGTGGCCCGTACGCCGTTGCCGGAAACCTCATTCGGCCTCTTCAGGATGTGAGCGAGCACATGACCACACCTTCCCTTACCGGAACGCCCGCCGCCACCCGGCCGATGTTCGGAACTGTCCTGGTGGCCAACCGCGGCGAAATCGCCTGCCGCGTGATCCGGACTCTCAGGGCGCTGGGCATCCGTCCGGTGGCCGTCTACAGCGATGCCGACGCCGGTGCCCGGCACGTGCGCGAAGCGGAGACCGCCGTCAGGATCGGCCCGGCAGCGGCCACGGAGAGCTACCTGAACATCGGGGCGATCATCGATGCCTGCCGCAGGACCGGGGCGGAGGCGGTGCACCCCGGCTACGGCTTCCTCAGCGAGAACGTTGAATTCGCCCGGGCCCTGGAACAGGCCGGGATCGCGTTCATCGGCCCGGGCGTGGAGGCCCTGAACATCATGGGGGACAAGATCCGGTCCAAGAACCATGTGGCGGGCTACGGCGTCCCCGTGGTGCCCGGCGTGGCAAAACCGGGGATGACCGATGCGCAGCTGGTTGACGCGGCCGCCGGCGTGGGTTTTCCGCTGCTGATCAAGCCCTCCGCGGGCGGCGGGGGCAAGGGCATGCATGTGGTGCAGCGCCCAGAAGACCTTGCGGCCACGCTGGCCACGGCCAGGCGGGTGGCGGCCAGCGCCTTCGGCGACGACACCCTGTTCCTGGAACGCCTGGTCACCACCCCGCGGCACATTGAGGTGCAGGTCCTGGCGGACAACCACGGCAACGTTATCCACCTGGGCGAACGCGAATGTTCACTGCAGCGGCGGCACCAGAAGGTCATCGAGGAGGCGCCGTCGCCGCTGCTCGAGGCCCTGCCCGACGGCGCCGCCATCCGCGCCCGGATCGGTGAAGCTGCCTGCAGCGCGGCCCGCAGCGTGAACTACAGCGGCGCGGGAACGGTCGAATTCCTCGTCTCCGACGACGCGCCGGACCAGTTCTACTTCATGGAGATGAACACCAGGCTGCAGGTTGAGCATCCCGTCACCGAGATGGTTACCGGCATCGACCTCGTCGAGTGGCAGGTGCGGATCGCCGCCGGCGGGGAACTCACCGTCCGGCAGGCCGACGTCGAACTTCACGGCCACGCCGCGGAAGCGCGCGTCTACGTAGAGGTACCCGAGAGGAACTTCCTGCCTTCCACCGGAACGGTGCTGCTGCTGGACGAACTGCCCGGTCCACAGCAACGTCCCAGTGCCCCCGCCCGCGTGGCAACGGAAACGCCCCGCGGCAGGGTGCGGGTGGACTCGTCCCTGGTGGAGGGTGTGGAGGTTTCCTCCAGCTACGACCCCATGATTTCCAAGGTCATCGCGTGGGGGGAGGACCGCACAGCCGCCCTGGACACCCTGGATGCGGCGCTCGCTGGCTATACGGCGCTCGGCCTGGACACCAATGTGGAATACCTGCGGCTGCTGATCAATGATGCCGATGTCCGCGCCGGGCGGCTGGAGACCGGGCTGATCGAACGCAAACTGCCCGGTTTGTCCTTCCGGAGGGCTGCCGACGCCGAGCTGGCGGCGGCAGCGCTCTTCACCCTCGCCATGGAGGAACAGAACAACACGCCGCCGGCCCCGGGGCCCTGGCAGGCACGCAACGGCTGGCGGCGTGTTGTTCTGTTCCTCCATGGCGAGGGTGAAGAGCGATGCCGCCGCCAGCTCGGCGTCGGCAGCCCTCCGGAAGGACAAACCGGGC
>NZ_JBJURL010000103.1:0-11319 GCF_046097905.1 Pseudarthrobacter sp. NKDBFgelt
GCCAGCTCGACTTCCTGGCGCATCAGCGTGGACAGGTCACGGGTCACATCCCCGAGCAGCTCACCCAGCGAGGCGTTGTCCGCCTTCTGGTGCGCCGCACTCGGAGCAGGTTCAGGAATGGAACTACTCATCACAGTCCGCCAGACTGGCCATCCCTGGAACGGTCCCGGGTAAGGGGATCGCCTGCCATGGGATCGTCGGCAAGGTCGCGGTCACCCAGCGGGTCCTCGGCAATCCGGTTGCCGGACCACGGTTCTTCGACCAGTTGCGGGCTGTCCAAGGGACTGGCGGGACGCGTGGGGTCGGAATAGCTGCTGCCTGGCGCGCCGCCGTCGTATCCTGCCGTTGTGGTGGCTGGGCTGGGAAGCTGCACCGGAGGGGGCGGTACGGTGCCGCCCGCCGGCACATAGGATTCGGTGTCCCGGTCGCCGTATGGCGTACCGGAGTAGAGCCCGGTGGTGCCGGTGGTGCCGATGGAGGATGACGACTCCGGTGCCCCGGCGGTGAGGCCGCGGGTGAGCCGGCCGGCCAGGACGCCTGCGCCCGCTGCAAGCAGCAGGAAAGTGCCGGGGTTGTTGCGGGCGAACCGCTGGACTTCACCGAGAATGTCGCCCGGCTGCTTGTTTTCGAGCCAGGACGCCATTGAGGAGGTGCGCTCCGCAGCCTGCCGGACCAGGTCGCTGGCCATGCCCTGCTGGTCCGGGGCGGTGGCCATGCTGTGCAGCTGGCTGGAGATATTGCGCATGCCTTCTGCGGCCTTCTGCTGCTGGGTGCCTGCCTGGCTTGTCAGGCCCGACTTCGCCTGGTGCAGAAGATCCTGCGCACTGGACTTCGCCTCGGACGCCACATTCGCGGCTTCTTCCTTGGCGGTCTGGGCAACGTTCTGGGCTGAGCCCTTCGCCGTGCGGGCGACGTCAGCCGCTTCTTCCTTGGCCGCATCCTTGCGGGAGGTCCCCGTGCCGTCGCCGGCCTGGCCTGCACCGTACTGGGGAGTGGCGGCTGACGGGAAAGTGGCGGCGGACCGCTCACCCGGAATTCCTGTAGAGGCCGGTGGAGCCGTGGTAGCGGGATCCTCGGGCCATTGGTTCTCTGTCATCTTCGCTCTCTCTTTCCAAGAAGGCCGGTTGTTGATCAAGAACCAGCAGTACTGGCCGTAAAATAATAAGCATGATTACTAATAAAAGGTAAGTACCCTTGCTAAGCGAGTTCTAAACGGTTCCAACAGAGTCAGCCGGAAGGGCGCAGGCCGGTCCGGTCACGTCAAGTGGAAAGTGGTGGGTAGTGTGGAAACAGCTCCATGGGTTTGGGTAGTCGTTGCCGTAGTTGTGGTGGTGCTGATAGTGCTGCTGTTGCTGGCCAGCGGAAGGCGCCGGAAGGCGGTCCAGCAAAAGCGTGACGACGAACACCGGGAGAAGGCTGCGGAAATCCGCCGCGAGGCCGAGGCGAAGGAACTTGACGCCCGGGAGCGTGAAGCGAAAGCGACGCGTGCCAAAGCGGATGCAGAGCAGGCCCAGGTGGACGCAGCCAGGCTGCGCCAGCAGGCTGACCAGCAGGCAATGGAGGCCAAGGCACTCCGCGACGATGTGAATGAACGGGCGCGGAAAGCGGATGAGCTCGACCCCGATGTTCACGGCGACCGCCGCGGTGATGTGAACCCGGACCGCCGGGACCGCAGCAACCGCGAGCGGGCCGGCCACGAGGGCGTGGGGGATGGCACCACTGACGCGGCCCGCGGCGCTGATGACCGGGGCGTCCGCGGGGCCGAGCCCCGGGATGGCGTCCGGGACGACGTGGCCCACGACGGCGTCCGGAAGGACGTAGCCCATGACGGCGTCCGTGACGAAGGGGTGCAGAATGACCGCCCCGGCCAGGGTGCCAACCCGGCCCGCGGCAGCCGCCGTGACCGGGAGGAACCCCGCTCGGGCATCTAGTCCACGGGCGGTACCGGTTTCCTTGGTTTGAGCACGGGGGAGGGAGCTACTCCTTCCCCCGTTCCCATGCCCTGGAGTACGGCCCGGACGGCATCCGTGGCCGGTATCGTCGGCTCCCAGCCCAGGATTCGGCGGGCCCGGTCGGTGTCCATGATGGGAGCGCCGGCGGCCATCTCCACCCATCCGGAGTCCGTGGGTTGGAGCCGCAGCCGCCACGTCAGGCCGACGATCTTGTGAAGCAGTCCCATGGGAATGGGGAGGATCCTGCGGGCGCCCAGAATGCGGGCAAGTTCCTGGGGCGTCAGTACCGGCTCTGCCGCAATATTGAAGGCTCCGGAGGCGCGCTGGTCGATCACACGCCAGTAGGCATCCGCCACGTCATCAGCGTGCACCGCCTGGAAGACCAGGTTGTCAGGGGCGGGCAGCAGCGGGATCCGAAGTTTCCCCGGCAGCAGACGCGGCAGGAGCCGGCCGAGGAAATACCTGCCGATCTCACTTCCGGCATCGGACTGGAAAATCAGCCCTGGCCGGAGCCTTGCCACCGAGATGCCCGGCTCCGCTGCCATGAACGCGTCCAGGGCTGCTTCCTGCTCCGCCTTGTGCCGGCTGTAGTGCGAGCCAGCCATGCCGCGGACCGGCCACGATTCGTCGCGTCGCTGATCCTTGGATGCCTTGCTGTAGGCGCCGACGGAAGAAGCACACACCACCTGTTTCACCCCGGCCCTGGCCGCTGCCGCGAGCACATTCCTGGTGCCCGTCACATTGGTGCGGTACAGCTCTTCCAAATCCCGGTTGGGCTGGATCTGCCAGGCCAGGTGGACCACGGAATCCACACCTTCCAGGGCGGTATCAAGCTGGGTGCGGTCACCATCCAGGCCGATATCCAGGGTGTGCCATTCAACGCCGGAGTAGGGTTCGTGGCCAGTGTCGGGGAGGCGCCTGCTGATCCCCGTCAGTTTCAGGCTTCCCGGCTTTTCGGACAGCTGGGCCTGCAGCTTGCGGAGCAGTGCTGTTCCAGCATTTCCGCTGGCACCCGTGATGGCGATGTGCATGGCAGGGACTCCTCCGCGTGGCCTCTCGGTACGGCTGACATACCGAGCCTATATCCGGGAACCATTGTTTTATAAGCAACCTTATGATTTCCTACTTCTAAGTCTTGCCGCAGGCTTTCGGACCCCTACCCGAGGGAACCAACGACAATGCCCGAATACTTTCCCGCACTTGCCGTGGATACGATGCCCGTCCACCAGCACCAGCCAGAACTCCCGGAAAACAGCCCGTCCGGCACTAGGGCGGGACGGCTGCACCAGACCTTCGAAAACGACTTAGTCCTCCGCTACCTGGACCTGGCTGAAGCCCTGGCCGCCAGGTTTGAGGCCCGCGGACGCGAACGCGCGGACCTCAACCAGGTGGCCTACCTGGGGCTCGTGAAGGCTGCCCGCGGCTTTGACCAGTCCAAGGGGGAAAGCTTTCCTGCCTATGCTGCCCCCACCATCACGGGGGAACTGAAGCGGTACCTGCGCGACCGCACGTGGGTGGTCCGCCCGCCACGGCACATCCAGGACCTGCGCACCCGGATGTTCCGGGCGGAGCCGGAGCTCACCCAGTCGCTGGGAAGGAATCCCAGCGTGGCCGAGCTGGCGGGGGCCCTGGACGAAGATCCCGCCGCCGTGCAGGAAGCAATCTCGGCCTCAAGCAGCATGCACCCGGACTCGCTGGACGCCGTCAACCCGCACTCCGATGCGCCGTCGATCGGCGAGGTCCTGGCCTGCCCCGAGACGCCGCTGGAACGCCTGGAGGAACTCGCCTGCCTGCGTGACGCCATCCAGGACCTGGATCCCGCGGACCGGGAGCTCCTGTACCGCCGCTACTTCTGCGAGGAGACCCAGGTGCAGCTGGGAAAGCGGCTGGGCATGTCCCAGATGCAGGTCTCGCGCCGGCTTGCCCGGGTGCTGGTGGCTCTCCAGCGCAGGCTGGAGGGCGGGGCGCTCCCGGTATTAGGGGACGAAGCGCGCGGAAACACTTCGCCCGGAAAGACTGCCCGAAAGCGGGCGAGCTAGCCGACAGGCTCCCTTGGGCGCACCAATCCGCAGCACCCCGAATCCGTAGCACAGGAATCCTGGGCCTCTGCATCCCGCACCCCGCTGCGAAAACCTCAAGGTAAGCACAGGCCACCACGGCCCTATCTTCCCTGTTCAGCGCCCAGGGACGAATAGCAAACGACAGTCCAGAAAACCATCCGGCCCTGTTTAGGGACATCGGCAGAGGGGAACAGGGAGGGCATGGTAAGCACCGAAACATCCAGGCTCAGGGCTGTGCTGTTCGACCGGGACGGAACCCTGGTGGTCGATGTGCCGTACAACGGGGATCCGGACCTTGTCCGGCCGATGCCCGGCGCCAAAGGGGTGCTTGACGCCCTGCGTTCCGCAGGCATAGCCACCGGGGTGGTCAGCAACCAGTCCGGCATCGCCCGGGGCATGATCTCCGCCGACGACGTCGCCCGGGTGAATGCCAGGGTGGAGGAACTGCTTGGCCCCTTCGACGTATGGGAAGTGTGTCCCCACGCTGAGCAGGACGGCTGCCTGTGCCGCAAACCGGCGCCGGGCATGGTCCACAGCGCGTGCCGGAAGCTCGGCATACCGGAGTCCGGGGCTGCCCTGATCGGCGACATCGGCGCTGACGTCAGGGCTGCGGAAGCAGCCGGTGCCACGGGCGTCCTGGTCCCCACTCCCGTAACCCTTGCAGCGGAAGTGGCTGAAGCGCCGCTGGTGGCGCAGGACCTGGCCGGCGCCGTGCGCCTGCTGCAGGAGGGGCGGTGACGGGCCGCGTCCTGGTGGCGCGCCTGGACAGCATGGGCGATGTCCTGCTGGCCGGTCCTGCCGTCAGGGCCGTGGCCAACGGCCGGAGTCCGGATGGCAGCAGGCCCAACCACGTTGTGATGCTCTGCGGCAGGCAGGGGGAAGCTGCCGCAGCCATGCTGCCGGGGGCCGCAGAGGTGTACAGCTGGGACAGCCCGTGGATCATGAACCCGGCACCGGCAATGACCGGCCCGCACGCGGACAGGCTTATCGACTATGTCCGGAACTCCAGGATCACCGAAGCCGTCATCCTTACGTCCTTTCACCAGTCACCCCTTCCTCTGGCGCTGCTGCTGCGGCTGGCGGGTGTTGAGCGCATTACTGGGGCGTCCACCGATTACGCCGGGTCCCTCCTTGATGTCCGGCTGAAGCCGGGGGAGGACTTTCCCGAGGACCAGCCTGAGGCCGAACGCGCCCTGGGCATCGCGAAGGCGGCAGGGTTCAGGCTCCCGGCAGGTGACGACGGCAAGCTCCGCCTCGGCGCCGTGCCCGATGTCGCGGACCTTGTGGGGCACGGACCGTACGTGGTGGTCCATCCCGGCGCGGCCGTCCCTGCAAGGGCCTGGCCGCCGCTGCACCACGCGGCCGCCGTCGAACTCCTCCAGGGTGCGGGGCACCGCGTGGTGGTCACCGGAGGTCCCGGCGAAACGTCCCTGACAGCCACGGTGGCGGGTCCCTCGGCGCTGGACCTGGGCGGCAGGACGGACCTCACCTCGCTGGCCGGCGTCATGGCGGGAGCCGGGGCAGTCATCACCGGCAACACCGGTCCCGCACACCTGGCGGCCGCCGTCGGCACTCCCGTTGCCTGCCTTTTCTCCCCGGTGGTGCCGGCCATCCGCTGGGCACCTTACGGGGTTCCGCTGGAACTCCTGGGGGACCAGAACGCTGCCTGCCGGATGACCCGCGCCCGCGTCTGCCCGGTTCCGGGACATCCCTGCCTGGACTCCGTCTCGCCCGAGGAAGTGGTGGCAGCAGTGGAACGGCTGATGGGCGGAGTGAGCTCTTTCAGTACCCACGTCAGTACCCGTAGAAAGGCCCGCAACAGATGAGAATCATGCTCTGGCATGTCCACGGTTCCTGGACGGACGCCTTTGTGCGCGGCCGTCACGAGTATCTGCTCCCTGTCCTGCCCGGCGGTGGGCCGTGGGGGCTTGGCCGTGCCGGCAGGGACTGGCCCGCATCAGTGCGGGAGGTGGAGCTGGCGTCGCTGGACGCCGACGCCGTGGACGCCGTCGTCCTGCAACGCCCGGAGGAGATCGACGAAGTTGCGCGGGTCCTGGGCCGCCGGCCCGGCGCGGACCTGCCGGCAGTGTACGTGGAGCACAACACCCCCAAGGGCGACTTCCCCTTCACAAGGCACCCGCTCGCGGACCAGCGCGGCATCCCGCTGGTCCACGTAACGCACTTCAACCGGCTCGCCTGGGACAACGGATCTGCGGTGTCAACGGTGGTCGAGCACGGAATACCGGACCCCGGCCAGCTCTACACCGGCGAGCTGGCGGAGCTCGGCGTGGTGGTCAATGAGCCTGTCCGCCGCGGCCGCGTCACCGGAACCGACCTGCTGCCGGCCTTCGCCTCCGTGGCGCCGCTGCAGGTCTTCGGCATGAAGACGGACGGCCTGGCTGCCGCCGCCGGCATGGACGCATCCCGGATGACCTCCCGCGGCGACCTCAGAACACAGGAACTGCACCGCGAACTGGCACGCTGCCGGGTCTACGTGCACCCGATGCGCTGGACCTCGCTGGGGTTGTCCCTCCTGGAAGCCATGCACCTGGGAATGCCCGTGGTTGCCCTGGCAACCACCGAAGCGCCGCGGGCCGTGCCGCCGGAAGCGGGAGCCGTGTCCGCCGACATCGACGAGCTGCTCCGCTGTGCGCGGCGGCTGGTGGCCAATCCGGAGGAAGCACGGCGACGTGGCGTCGCCGCGCGCGAGGCGGCACTTGAACGCTATGGGCTGGCCAGGTTCCAGCAACGCTGGGACGAGCTGCTGGGGGACCTGGCCGGCCATCCCCGGCGCCCGCTGGCCGCCGGCAAAAACGGCCGGGACGAGCGGATCCTTGTTCCGGCGCGAGAGAGGAAGACGCCATGAGAATCTCGATGATTTCAGAACATGCCAGCCCTTTGGCGGCCTTGGGCGGAGTGGACGCCGGCGGGCAGAACGTGCACGTCGCGGCACTGTCCGAAGCGCTGGCCAGGCGCGGCCACCACGTCACCGTCTACACCCGCAGGGACGCAATGGAGCTTCCCGCCCGGGTCCGGGTGGGGCACCGCCTGGAAGTGGTCCACGTGGAGGCCGGACCGGCATGCCACGTTCCGAAGGACGGGCTGCTGCCCTTCATGGGTGAACTCGCTGATGGTGTGGCCAGGGACTGGAGCCAGCGGCCCCCGGATGTGGTGCACGGCCACTTCTGGATGTCGGGCCTGGCTGCCCTGGACGCAGCCAGGCGCCCTGCCTCCGGGTACCGGATCCCGGTCATCCAGACGTTCCACGCGCTGGGAACGGTCAAGCGCCGGCACCAGGGCGCCGGGGACACCAGCCCGCAGGAACGCCGCTGGCTGGAACCCGGCGTGGGCCGGTCCGCGGACAGGATCATCGCCACCTGCTCGGACGAGGTGTTCGAGCTCAAAGCCATGGGCATCGACACCGGGAAGATTTCCATCGCCCCCTGCGGCGTGGACCTGGAATTCTTTTCCGCCGAGGGTCCCACGGCGGCACGGACAGCAAGCCGCCGGATCCTCTCCGTGGGCCGCCTGGTGCCGCGCAAGGGTGTTGACCTGGTAATCCGGTCGCTTCCCTACCTGCGCGAGGCAGGGTTCGACGGCGTCGAGCTCCTCATCGTGGGCGGCGGCGGGGACTCCGGGGTGCTTGACGCGGACCCGGAGGTGCGCCGCCTGCTGGACCTTGCCGCCGAACTCGGTGTGGCGGACCAGGTGCGGCTGCAGGGCCAGGTGTCCCGCGGCGAGATGCCCGGGATCTTCCGCAGCGCCGACGCCGTTGTCTGCGCCCCCTGGTACGAGCCCTTCGGCATTGTTCCGCTGGAAGCCATGGCCTGCGGCGTCCCCGTGGTGGCTGCCGCCGTCGGCGGTCTCCGTGACACCGTGGTGGACCATGGAACGGGGCTGCACGTGCCGCCCCGCGATCCGGAAGCCATCGCTTCCGCCCTGGCCATGCTGTTCCGCAACCCGTCGCTGCGGACGGAGCTGGGCAATGCGGGAAAGGTCCGCGCCCGCACCCGGTATTCCTGGGACCGGGTGGCCGCCGAAACCGAAAAGGCGTACCAGCTGGCGGTGGCAGGAGCTCCTGCCGGTGTTGCCCCAATGGAAGGAGCGGCGCTGTGACTCCGGACTGGTCCCTTCGCGACGCGGGCCTGAGGACCCTGGCCGCCCCTCCGGCACTGCCGGCCGTCCTGCCCGGTTCCGGCTTTGTGGACCCGGCCACCGCGGAGATCGTGCAGGCCCACCTGGACAACGTCCTGCCGGCGCTGGATTCGCTGCGGCGCCAGTCCGGCCGCCTCGCTGCGTGGGGCGTGGACCTGGCGCACCGGCTGCTGCGCGGGCAACGCCTACTTGCCGCAGGCAACGGCGGTTCAGCCGCGGAGGCGCAGCACCTGACTGCCGAGCTGGTGGGCAGGTTCGACGGCGAGCGTGTCCCGTTCTCCGCGATCTCGCTGCACGCCGAGTCCTCGGCCGTCACGGCGATCGCCAACGACTATGGGTACGACGACGTCTTTGCGCGCCAGGTGCGCGCACACGGCCGCTCCGGTGACGTGCTGATGCTGCTGTCCACCAGCGGCAAGAGCCCCAACCTGCTCCGGGCAGCGGAGGTCGCCGCCCGGCTCAACATCACCACCTGGGCGCTCACCGGCGCCGGCCCCAACCCCTTGTCCGACGCGTGTGACGAGGCAGTGATGATTGACGCCCTCAATGCCAACGCGCAGGAAGGGCACCTGATCGCCCTGCACGCCATGTGCCGTGCCTTCGACCTGGAAGTGGGGCGGCGCAGCACTCCCGACGCCGGACTCCAGGGACGGGGCCGGTCATGAGGATCGTGGTGGTGGGAGACGTGATGCTGGACGTGGACCTGTCCGGGGAGGCCACCCGGCTCAGCCCCGACGCGCCCGTTCCGGTGGTGGACGTCTCCGGGGTCAAGCGCCGCGCCGGCGGCGCCGGCCTGGTGGCGCGGATGCTCGCGGAGGACGGCTGGCCTGTCACCCTGGTGACTGTCCTGGGTGATGACGACGCCGGGCGCCAGCTTGAAGCGCACCTCGCCGGGGTGCGGCTTGTGTCCGGCCCCAGCGGCTACGCCTCGCCGGTCAAGACCCGGGTCAGGGCGGGATCGCACCCGGTAGTGCGCTTTGACCAGGGCTGCGGCAAGGCACCCGTTCCGGAGGCCAGCCCAGCCATGCTCCGCGCCGTTGAGCAGGCAGGGGTGATTATCGTGGCCGACTACGGCAGGGGACTGGCGGCAAATCCGCAGCTCAGGGACCTCCTGGCCCGGCTGGCCGGCAGTGTGCCCATCATCTGGGACCCGCATCCATCCGGGCCGGACCCCGTCCCGGGAGTGGCCGTGGTGACGCCGAACGCCGCCGAGGCGAGCAAGGCTGCGCAGGCTTGCGCCAACCTCCAGGACCCAGGGTCGCAGGACGCAATAACACATGACGCAGTGACACAGGATCCAGCGCCGCAGGATCCCGCAGCCCAGGCCGGCCGGATCCTGCTGGAACAGTGGCAAAGCCGCGCCGTCCTGGTGACCAAGGGCGAACAGGGAGCGGTCCTGCTGCGGAAGGGCAGCGGCTCCCCCCAAGCGGTGCCGGCGCCCCGGGTGGAAGCGGGTGATCCCTGCGGGGCCGGAGACCGGCTTGCAGCCAGCCTGGCGGTCCACCTCCTGGCCGGCCGCGACCTCGGCGAGGCTGCGGGGCTGGCAGTCCATGACGCGGCAGATTTCCTCGCCAACGGTGGAGTGTCCGCACTGCCGGACCACGCTTCCTCCAGTGCGCCCGCCCAGGATCCCCTGAACCAGGCCGCGCCCCACAACCAGGCAGCGCCGAGGCGCCGCCCCCGCGAACCACTGCTGCTGGCCCGCACGGTGCGGGACGCCGGCGGAACAGTGGTGGCCACCGGCGGCTGCTTCGACCTGCTGCACGCCGGCCACGTCCGGTCCCTCGCCGCAGCCCGCGAACTGGGCGACTGCCTGATCGTCTGCCTCAACTCCGACGAATCCGTCCGCCGGCTCAAGGGGCCGGACCGTCCCATCATCGGCCAGCAGGACAGGGCCGAACTGCTGCTGGCCCTGGAATGCGTGGACGCGGTGATGATCTTCGACGACGACACACCGGTCGCCGTCCTGGAGCGCCTCCGCCCTGACATCTGGGTCAAAGGCGGGGACTACAAGGGCGCCCGCCTGCCGGAAGCCGACCTCGTGGAGCGGTGGGGCGGCCGCTGCCTGACCGTGCCGTACCACCCTGCCCGTTCCACCACGGGCCTCGCCGACGCCCTTGCCAAGGTGGGCTGACCGCCGCTC
The DNA here is from genome assembly GCF_046097905.1 of Pseudarthrobacter sp. NKDBFgelt. Lineage (NCBI taxonomy): Bacteria > Bacillati > Actinomycetota > Actinomycetes > Micrococcales > Micrococcaceae > Pseudarthrobacter > Pseudarthrobacter sp. NKDBFgelt. The sequence continues at coordinate 10,311 of NZ_JBJURL010000103.1, forward strand.
CGCCCCAGGTTTTTCGTATTCCCCATTGAAAGGAACACCATGACTGCAGAAGTGAATGCGCCCGCAAGCAACACCCCCGGCCGCGTGCTCGTTACCGGAGGTGCCTCCGGACTGGGGGCCGCCGTCGTCGACGCCGTCCTGAAGGCAGGCGGCACCCCGGTGGTGCTGGACCGCGACATCAGCAGCGTCTCCGCCGTGAAGGCCTTCGAAGTGGACGTCTCGGACCGCGCGGCCGTGGAAGCGGCGGTGAAGGAAGCCGCCGAGTCGCTGGGGGGACTGGAAGCCGTGGTCACCGCGGCCGGAATCGACCGCTGCGGCAAACTGGCGGACGTCGAAGCCACTGAGTGGGAAAAGGTCATCGGAGTGAACCTCATGGGCACGGTCTCGGTGGTCCGGGCGGCCCTGCCCTACCTCAAGGCCAGCCACGGCCGGGTGGTTACTGTCGCCTCCACCCTGGGGAAGCGGGCCGTCGCCGATGCCACCGCGTACTGCGCCTCCAAGTTCGGCGTGGTGGGATTCAGCCACGCGCTGGCAGCAGAAACGGGCGGGGAAATCGGTGTGACCACCATGATCCCCGGGGGCATGAAGACCCGCTTCTTCGATGACCGCACGGAGCAGTACAAGCCGCAGGACGATTCGCGCCTCAATGACCCCGCCAATACGGCGCAGGCAATCCTCTTCGCCCTGTCACAGCCCACGGGATGCGAGGTCCGCGAGATGCTGATCTGCCACGAGGAGGAGGGCTCCTGGCCCTAAAGGCAACAGACAACCAGACCGGAAACCGAACCGACGGGAGGAACACCATGCCTACCACTGCAGTCGAAACAATCACAGACGCCGAATCAGCAGAACGAGCGGGGATCACCATCCGCAACCCGCGCACCGGCGACGTCCTGTGGACCGTGCCGGAGGCCGGACCGGAAGCCGTGGCCCGCGCCGTGGACGTTGCCCGGAGCGCAGCTTCGGACTGGGCCTCCACCCCGCTCCGACGACGCGGTGGAGGCCCAGT
>NZ_JBJURL010000104.1:0-11304 GCF_046097905.1 Pseudarthrobacter sp. NKDBFgelt
GTCCGGGGCAGCGATCACGGCGGCGTCATCCCCCGGCCCCAGGAGGGTGGCGGCGCCGTGCGTGCCTTCCATGGCCAGCCGCGGAAAGATCCGGGCCAGCAGCTCGCCCTCCGAGAGGGCAGAGACAGGCAGGCCGGAGACAGGCAGGGCGGAGACGGTCAGTTGGGGCCCGTCTGCAGCGGGCTGGTCATCACCGGATTGCGGACGGGGCTGCGGGCGGGAGGACGTGGGTTTTTCAGGCACCCCACTACGCTATCGCGGGGCCCTGACATCGAGGGCAGGCAGTGCCCGGCGTCGGGGCTGCCCCGTTCGCAGCGATAGGCTGGGGGGATGCACCGTCCCCAGCTTTCCCTGCCCGCCCGTATTGCCAGGCTGGCACTGATTGGGAGCCTTGCGGCAATACCTTTGACGTCGTGCTCGCCTCCCGTGGATGTTCCTGCCGCCCAGGACGGAGCCAACCCCGCCTGCGCTCCCATGATGGTGGCGTTGCCGGACGCGATTGGCGAGTACCCGCTCCGGAAGACCAACAGCCAGGCGACGGCGGCCTGGGGTGATCCTTCCCTGGTGATCCTCCGCTGCGGCGTCAACGTCCCGGGCCCCACCACAGACCGCTGCGTGACCGTCAATGGCATCGACTGGGTCATCAAGGAGGGCAGCCCGGTCTGGACCCTGACGACCTACGGCCGCGAACCGGCAACCGAGATCCTGATGGACCCGGACAAGATCAGCTCTGCCACAGTCCTGGCAGACCTCGCAGCGGCCGCCGGCAAGGTACCGGCGGCCAGGAACTGCGTGGGCCAGGAGGACCTGCAGAACCTGCCGCCCAGCCAATAGGGTTCCCGTGCCGGTCAGGGTGCCGGCGGGAAGGTCAGCGGAGCCCGGTTTTGCGGTGCAGCGCCAGGTAGATCAGTTCATCGATGAGGTCGGCGTAACCCAGCCCGGAGGCCGCCCACATCTGCGGGTACATGCTCTTGGGCGTGAACCCGGGCATGGTATTGATCTCGTTGATAATGAGCTCACCGGCGGGGGTGTAGAAGAAGTCCACGCGGCTCAGTCCTTCGGCACCTACGGCATCAAAGGCTGCCGCTGCGAGCTCGCGGACCCGGGCGATGGCTTCCTCGGGAATGTCTGCCGGGCAGCTGAGGGAGGCGGCGTCATCCTCGACATACTTTGCGTTGAAATCGTAGAACTCGTGGGTGCCGCCGGCCACGGAGATCTCCCCGGGCATGGAGGTCCGCGGAGCGTCTGTGCCCCTGCCTTCGAGGACAGCGCATTCGATCTCCCGGCCAATAATCCCGGCCTCGATCACCAGCTTGAGGTCGTGCTTGCGGGCTTCCTCGATGGCGGCGTCCAGGTCCGCCAGTGAATCAACCTTGGAAATGCCCATCGAGGAGCCTGCGCGGGCGGGTTTGACGAAGACCGGGAAGCCCAGCCGGTCCACCTGTTTCCGGACCAGCTCCGGGTCCTTGCGCCACTGGCGGTCGGTGACCGCCACATACGGGCCCACGTGCAGCCCGGCAGCCTCGAAGACGACTTTCATGTAGTGCTTGTCCATGCCCACGGCGGAAGCAAGGACGCCGGCGCCAACGTAGCGGGTGTCCGAGAGTTCCAGCAGCCCTTGGATGGTGCCGTCCTCGCCGAACGGGCCATGAAGCAGCGGGAAAACCACGTCAACAGTTCCGAGCTCCTGGGGCACCTCGTTCGGGGAGGCCACGATCAGCTGGTGTTCGCCCCCGATTTCCGCGAGGGTGACGGTCTGCGGTGACGGCGCCACCTCGGGCAGAGCTGTTGATGCCAGGGACCATTGGGCGGTGTCGGCGCCCGCGAGGACCCACTGCCCGGTTTTGGCGATTCCAATCGGAATCACCTCGTACTTGTCCTTGTTGATGGCGCCGAGCACTCCGGCGGCCGTTACGCAGCTCACGGCGTGCTCGCTGGAGCGGCCGCCGAAAAGTACCGCCACCCGGGGTTTCGCCCGCGGCGCGGTCTCCCCCGCGGCCAAGTTTTCGTGGGACATCGTCAGTAATCGCCTTCAGGTTTCAGTTCCCGGGACAGCAGGAGGGGCCCCAGTTGGTCAACGGACAGCTTGCCGGCCAGTACGGCAACGACGGCGGCAGTGATGGGCATCTCGACTCCCAGCTTGCCTGCCAGTTCGTGGACGGCCTGGCCCGATTTTATGCCTTCGGCGGTCTGGGTCATCTTCTGGCCCACCTCCTCCAGCGTGAGGCCCTGGCCGAGCAGCCGGCCCGCGGTGTGGTTGCGCGAGAGCGGCGAGGAGCAGGTGGCCACGAGGTCGCCCAGCCCGGCCAGTCCGGCCATCGTTTTGGCTTCACCGCCCAGTGCCAGGGCGAGGCGGGACGTTTCGGCGAGGCCGCGGGTGATGACGGACGCTTTGGTGTTGTCCCCCATCTGCTTGCCCTCGCAGATGCCCACGGCCAGCGCAATGACGTTTTTCACGATTCCGCCGATCTCCACCCCAACGACGTCCGCTGTGGTGTAGGGCCGGAAATACGGAGCCGTGCAGCTCCTGGCGATCCAGCCGGCAGCGGCGGAATCCGTGCAGGCAACCACCGATGCGGTTGGTTCTTCGCGGGCGATCTCCATGGCCAGGTTGGGACCGGACACAATGGCGATGCGTTCGGCGGGCAGGCCAAGCTCCTCGCCGATGACCTCGCTCATGCGGGCGTCCGTGCCAAGCTCCAGGCCCTTCATGAGGGAAACCACCATGGCGTCCGGCGCGATCAGGCCCTTCCACTCCCGCAGCTGCGGCCGCAAAGACTGCGCCGGGACGGCGATAACCACGAGGTCCGCGCCTTCCAGGACGGCGGCAACGTCCGTCGACGCCGAGATGATCCCGGGGAGCGGGACCTCCTTCAGGTACTGCTCGTTGACGTGGCTGGTGTTGATCTGGTCCACCACTTCAGCGCGCCGGCCCCACAGCCTGATGGTGCGCGGATCACCTGCGGCAGCCGCTGCATCAGCCAGGATCTTGGCGAACGTCGTCCCCCAGGAGCCGGCACCGAGGACAGCAACGGAACGGGCAGAGCCCGTCAGCCTTTCCCCAGCGGTCACGGAGCTTCCGTTCCGGTGCCGGGCTGCTGCTGTCCGCGCTCCACGAACCTGCCGTGCTTCGCCTGCTGCTGCTTGGCCGGGTCCCAGCGCTCCGCGGGAGGCTCTTCCTGGCGGAGCTCCGCGAGGAGGCCGGTGATCGCGTCCATGATTGCGTCCGTGGCGCCGGCCAGCGTGGCTTTATCCAGCGGACGCCCGGCGAAGGCGCTCAGGTCCACGGGGTCGCCCACCACAACCCTGGACCTCTTGCGCGGGAACAGGTGGAACCGCTTGCCGTAGCGGGGGAATACCTCGTGGGCGCCCCAATGGGCGATCGGAACCACCGGAATGCCGCCTTCCAGGGCGAGACGGGCGGCGCCCGTGTGGCCCTTCATGGGCCAGAGGTCCGGATCCCTGGTGAGGGTGCCTTCGGGATAGATGATGATGGCGCCGCCCTCGGCAACGATCTCCTGGGCGAGCTGGAGGGAACGGTTCGCTCCCGCCGTCGAACGCTCCACCGGGATCTGCTTGGTGGCCCGCAGGACCCAGCCCAGCACAGGAACCTTGAACAGTCCGGACTTGGCCAGGAAATGCGGCAGAACCTTGTGGTTGTAGAGGAGGTGGCCGACGATCAGGGGATCGATCTCGGTGCAGTGGTTGGGCGCAGCGATGAAGCCGCCGGCAGGCAGCTTCTCAGTGCCCTTCCACTCTTTGTCCATCATGAGGTTGAACAGGGGGCGGACTATTCCGGCGACCACCGCAAGGGTGGCGCGGCTCTTGGCCGGTTCCTTCACGTCTGCCCGCTACTTCGTGGTGGTGATGTCGAAGTCGGCACCCAGCCCGGCCAGCTTTTCGGTGAACCGTTCGTAGCCGCGGTTGATGATGTCAATGCCGGTGACGCGTGAGGTTCCCGTCGCCGCCAACGCGGCGATCAGGTGGCTGAAGCCGCCGCGCAGGTCCGGAACGTCGATATCGGTGCCCTTGAGCTGGGTGGGTCCGGAGATCACGGCGGAATGCAGGAAGTTGCGCTGGCCAAAACGGCACGGCACGCTGCCCAGGCATTCGCGGTGCACCTGGATGCTGGCACCCATCCGGATGAGCGCGTCGGTGAACCCGAAGCGGTTCTCGTAGACGGTCTCGTGGACGATTGAGACGCCCTCGGCCTGGGTCAGGGCAACCACCAACGGCTGCTGCCAGTCCGTCATGAAGCCGGGGTGCACGTCCGTTTCCAGGACCAGCGGGTTAAGCTTGCCACCCTTGTGGTAGAACCGGATGCCGTCCTCGCCGATGTCCATCCCGCCGCCCACCTTGCGGTACGTGTTCAGGAAAGTCATCATGTCCCGCTGGGAGGCGCCCTCAACAAAGATGTCGCCCTTGGTGACCAGCGCAGCGGAGGCCCACGACGCTGACTCGTTCCGGTCCGAGAGTGCCCGGTGGTTGTAGCCGCCGAGATCGCGGACGCCTTCAATGCGGATGGTCCGGTCCGTCTGGACGCTGATGATGGCGCCCATCTTCTGCAGCACGGCGATGAGGTCGATAATCTCCGGCTCGGTTGCGGCGCCGGAAAGTTCGGTGATGCCCTCTGCGCGCGTGGCGCTCAGCAAGACCTGCTCGGTGGCGCCCACCGAAGGATACGGCAGGGAAATCTTTGCCCCGTGCAGGCCCTTGGGCGCTGAGATGTGGATCCCGCCGGGGCGCTTCTCCACCACGGCACCGAACTGGCGCAGCACGTCCAGGTGGTAGTCGATGGGGCGGTCGCCGATTTTGCAGCCGCCGAGATCGGGAATGAACGCCTCGCCGATGGCGTGGATCAGCGGCCCGCAGAGCAGGATGGGAATCCGGGAGTCGCCCGCGTGGGCGTCAATGGCAGTGCTGGACGCCGTCTTGGCGGCCTTCGGATCCAGCGTGAGGTCCCCGTTGACCGGGTCCTTGACCACGGTGACGCCGTGCAGCTGCAGGAGGGAGGTGACCACCTCCACGTCCTTGATCTCCGGGACGTTCCGCAACACCGAGGGTTCGTTGCCCAGCAACGCTGCCACCATCGCCTTGGGGACAAGATTCTTTGCTCCCCGGACGCTGACGCGGCCTGTAAGCGGGACTCCGCCGCGGATTGTCAGAACACTACTCATATACCGGTTTCCTTACGATCACTCGCCCCCAAATCCTTGCAAAGGCTCCAACCAAGCATAGGAGGTTGCGTTACCGAACCGAAATACGCGGCCGACGGCGGCAGGGCGTGGCGCGCCGCCGTCGCACCTTTTTAAGACATGCAACTCTGCTTCAGCCCGCGGAGGAAAGGCGCGCAGGCAGGGTTTTGGGCTTGAACGAGGGCCGGGTGGCCTCGTAGGCCGTGATGTCCGCCTCATGCTGCAGGGTCAGCCCGATGTCATCGAGGCCTTCCAGCAGGCGCCAGCGGGTGTAATCGTCGATCTCGAAGGGCGCAACGATGTTTCCGCACACCACCGTCTTGGACACCAGGTCCACGGTAACTTCGGTTCCCGGAGCATTCTCGAGTTCCTTCCAGATGAGCTCGATGTCGTCCTGGGAGAGTTCGGCGGCAAGCAGCCCCTGCTTGCCGGAGTTCCCGCGGAAGATGTCGGCGAAGCGCGAGGAGAGGACGGCCTTGAAGCCGTAGTCCTTCAGCGCCCAGACGGCGTGCTCGCGGGACGATCCGGTACCGAAGTCCGGGCCAGCCACCAGAACGGAGCCGGCAGAGAAGGGCTCCTTGTTGAGGATGAAGGACGGGTCCTTGCGCCATGCCGAGAACAGGGCGTCCTCGAAGCCGGTCCGGGTGATCCGCTTGAGGTAGACGGCGGGGATGATCTGGTCCGTGTCCACGTTGCTCTGCCGCAGCGGGACGCCGATTCCGGTGTGGGTGGTGAACTTTTCCATGGCGTGTCCTAGGCTGCGTCGGTGCGGATGGCGGCGGATTCGGGGGCCGGATCAAGGTCCGACGGCGAACTCAGGGTGCCCCGGATGGCGGTGGCAGCGGCGACCACCGGGGACACCAGGTGGGTGCGGCCACCCTTGCCCTGGCGTCCTTCGAAGTTGCGGTTCGAGGTGGAAGCGCAGCGCTCCCCCACCTCCAGCTGGTCCGGGTTCATGCCCAGGCACATGGAGCAGCCGGCAAAGCGCCACTCGGCGCCGAAGTCCTTGAACACGCGGTCCAGGCCCTCGGCCTCGGCTTCCAGCCGTACGCGCGCGGAGCCCGGAACAACCAGCATCCGGACGTTGGGGTCCTTTTGGCGTCCGCGGATGATGTCCGCGGCAGCCCGCAGGTCCTCCATGCGGGAGTTGGTGCAGGAGCCCAGGAACACCGTGTCCACGCGGATGTCCTTCATCGGGGTGCCGGCCTCCAGCCCCATGTACTGCAGCGCCCGCTCGGCGGCAGCCTTCGCGTTCTCGTCGCCGAAGTCCTCCGGGGACGGCACGGACTCGGACAGCGAGACGCCCTGGCCGGGGTTGGTGCCCCAGGTGACGAAGGGCTCCAGGGTGTCGGCGTCCAGGTCAACCTGGGCGTCGAAGACGGCGTCGTCGTCGGTGCGCAGCGTGTTCCAGTACTCGACGGCGGCGTCCCAGTCGGCGCCCTGGGGAGCGTGCGGACGGCCCTCCATAAAGGCGTAGGTGGTTTCGTCCGGCGCCACCATGCCGGCGCGGGCACCGGCTTCGATGGACATGTTGCAGATGGTCATGCGCGCGTCCATGGACAGCGAGCGGATGGCGGATCCACGGTATTCCAGGACGTAGCCCTGCCCGCCGCCGGTGCCGATCTTGGCGATGACGGCCAGGATGATGTCCTTGGCGGTCACGCCGGGACGCAGTGTGCCCTCGACGTTGATGGCCATGGTCTTGAATGGCTTCAGGGAGAGCGTCTGGGTGGCCATGACGTGCTCCACCTCAGAGGTGCCAATGCCCATGGCCAGGGCGCCGAAGGCACCATGCGTTGACGTGTGGGAGTCGCCGCAGACCACTGTCATTCCCGGCTGGGTGAGACCGAGCTGCGGGCCGACCACGTGGACGATGCCCTGCTCCGCGTCCCCGAGGCTGTGCAGCCGGACACCGAACTCGGCGCAGTTGTTGCGCAGGGTCTGGATCTGGGTGCGGCTGGTGAGGTCGGCGATAGGCTTGTCGATGTCCAGCGTGGGAGTGTTGTGGTCCTCCGTGGCGATGGTGAGGTCCGGGCGGCGCAGCTTGCGCCCTGCCAGGCGCAGGCCTTCAAACGCCTGCGGGGACGTCACCTCGTGGACCAGGTGAAGGTCGATGAAGAGAAGGTCGGGCTGGGCGTTGGCACCGTCACCATCACCTTTGCGCACCACGTGTGCGTCCCAGACTTTCTCGGCCAATGTCTTTGCCATGGCCATCTCCCTTCACTGCTGTTTGGCTGATGAGATCAACTGAATCAGGACGGCTCCGCCCTGCGCCAGCCGAAAGATTTGCATCTCAGATATTGAGACGGCAATATCATTACATGGACAATTCTAGTGGAGTCGGTGTCATTGATAAAGCGGCCCAGGTGCTTGATGCGCTCGAAGCCGGCCCCACCACGCTGGCGCAGCTCGTGGCAGCCACCGGCCTGGCCCGGCCCACTGTCCACCGCCTTGCCCTCGCCCTGGTCCACCACCGCCTGGTGAGCCGCGACATCCAGGGCCGCTTTGTCCTGGGAAGCCGCCTGGTTGAGCTGGCATCGGCCGCAGGCGAGGACCGTTTGATAGCTTCCGCCGGGCCCGTCTTGATGCAGCTGCGCGACGCCACCGGCGAAAGCGCACAGATTTTCCGCCGCCAGGGCGACTGGCGCGTGTGCGTGGCGTCGGCCGAACGGCCCATCGGCCTTCGCGACACCATCCCCGTAGGCACCCAGCTGTCCATGAAGGCAGGATCTGCGGCGCAGGTGCTGCTCGCGTGGGAAGACCATGACCGCCTTCTCGAGGGACTGCAGTCAGCACGCTTCACGCCGACAGTCCTGGCAGGAGTACGACGCCGGGGCTGGGGACAGAGCCTCGGCGAACGGGAACCGGGGGTCGCCTCCGTCTCCGCACCGGTGCGGGGACCGTCCGGCCGGGTCATCGCCGCCGTCTCCATTTCCGGGCCCATTGAGCGCCTTACCCGCCAACCCGGCCGGCTGCACGCGGAAGTAGTGTGCAACGCCGGACGGCTCCTCACCGAAGCCCTCCGCAAAAACAACGATTGACGCCCGGCACAGGCCGCCACAACCAGCCCGCCCGGCGCTAGGATTTCGCCATGGGCAGCTATGCGGTTTTTCTCCGTGGCATCAACGTGGGCGGCATCAACATCAAAATGGCCGCCTTGCGGGACGCCCTCCAGGCTGCCGGCTTCCAGGATGCCGGGACACTGCTTGCGAGCGGAAACGTAGTCCTCACCAGCAACCTCGGCGCCGCCGCTGTCAAGCACACGTGTGAGAAGTGCCTCCGGGATGCCTTTGGCTATGATGCCTGGGTGGTGGTCCTCCAAGCCGGCCGGGTCTCAGAACTCGTGGCGGCGTGCCCCTACCCTGACGACGACAAGGCCACCCATACCTACATCACGCTCTCCTCGAACCAGGAAGTGCTCGATGAACTCGATGCGGCCGGGGCTGCACTGGAAGGACATCAGCAGAAGAGGCTGGGGCCGGAGGCGCTGGCCTGGCTGGCACCGGCCGGCGGAACCCTGGACAGCCCCTTCAGCAGGATCTCCGCGAAAACCAGGTTCAAGGCCGCAACCACGACGCGCAACCTGCGGACGCTGGTCAAGGTCCGGGACGCAGCTAGCCGGCTGCAGCCGTCCTGAGCGCAGCATCGAATGCGGCCTGCCTGCTGACCTCCAGTTCCACCGGTTCCACCACGAGTTCCTGCGCAACAGCAGCCACTGCGGCATTGAGCCGCTTCCGTGCCCTCGCCGCCCGTATGTTGGCCGCAGCAGCGGCTATGAAGCGGCCGGTGATGGCCAGGAAAATACCCAGCACCACACCCCCGGCAATCATCAGGGTGGGAACTGGCCACCCCTCCACCCGGGGCACCTCAGGCACGGGCATCTGGAAATAGCCCAGGGCCGCCAGGACGCCGAGCCAGCCCAGCCCGCCCAGGACGGTGAGCAGCGCCAGCCACTGCACCACATTGAAAACTCCCCACCACCAGGACTTCCGGTTGGCGGCGAGGTCCGTTCCGGCGATGGCCTGGTCAAGTGCATCGGGGAGGCGTTCCCGCCCCTCCCGGGCGGCTCCCCTGATGGCGGCCCGCCAAGGCCCGGGAGCCCCGGTGCTCGCGGCATCGGCGAATTCACGCACTGCGGCGTCCGTGCGTGCCCGCTCCGGCGCTCCTGCCGGTGGCAGGGATGTCCGGTTGAGTTCCGATGGCGCCGCGCTGCGCAGATTGAGCCGGCGCAGCGGATCAGCACGGAACCGGGAGAGCCACCGGGTCACCGGCCAGCCCGTGCGCCTGACGGACTCCAGCCGGTAGGACTGGCCCACCGCGCGGACCACCACGGGAACGTTGGCTGCCACAGCCAGTTCGTCGGCCAGGCGGTTAATGGCCGCAGGCCGTACACCGGCCGCGGTCCCCTCGCCGGACACAGCACCCAGTTCCGCTGATGCCCTGGTGATATCGGCAGCAAGCCGCTGCGACTGGGCCTTGCGCTTGACGGCGGCCCCACGGATGGCAGCCCGGACCTGGTCAACGCCGGCCCCCGTCAACGCCGAAGCCGCAAGCACCTGGACCTTGGCTAATCCGTCCCGGGCAAGGATGGAACGCAGGGATTCCAGGACGGGCTGCACGTCACGTTCCGGCAGCCGGTCCACCTGGTTCAGGACCACCAGGGTCACCGCGCCGTGCGAGGCCAGGCGGGACAGGAAGTCGTTGTGCACTGCCGCGTCGGCGTACTTTTGCGGATCAAGGACCCACACCAGGACGTCCACCATTCCCACCATCCGCTGTACCACTTCACGGTTGGATGCCTTGGTGGAGTCGAAGTCCGGCAGGTCCAGCAGGATCAGGCCGGTGTCCTCGTCCGCGAATCCGTCGACGGCGGCGGCGTGGTGGCGGTTGCGGACTTCCAGCCAGTCCAGCAGCGGTTCGCTGCCGTCCGCACCCCAGACCCCTGCCAAAGGTTCCGACGTCGTTGGACGGCGCGCTGCCGCCGTCGCAATTTCCGCGCCGCTGACCGCGTTGAAAAGGGAGGATTTTCCGCTGCCTGTGGCACCAAAAAATCCCACCACCGTGTGGTCCGCAGAGAGCGAACGCCGTGAACTTGCGCGCTCCAGGACACTGAAGACTTCCTGCAGGGACTCGTCCGGAAGGACGCCTTCGCCAAGCTCGCGGGCGTCGTTGAGGGCGGAAAGCCGGCGGTCAAGCCGGGTCGCCTCCCGGGTGTCGCTGTGCCGGCTCATGCGTTGTCCGCCAGGCGCACCAGGGCAGCGGCGTGCGCGGCCAGGGTGTCTTGGGTGCTGTCGTCGTAGTCCGGCAGGCGGGAGAGGAACTTGCGCCTCTCTTCCTGCAGCAGCACCAGGCACCGGGTGTGAAGGTCCTCGCGCGCTTTTTCGGCCATGCGCCTGACGGCGTCCTCGCCGAAGACGGCCTCAAGCAACCGCTGGCCCACGACGGCGGTTCCTCCGGCGACGCCCACCTCGAGTCCCGTGAGCCCCGCCGTCATGGAAAAGACGACGATCATCAGCGCGGCGCCGAGTCCGTTGATGCCGAAGGACAGCCAGCGGGCCTGCGTCCGCTTTCCCTGGCCCTCTGTACGGATCATGTCCATCAGGGCTTCCTGCCAGGCCCTGATCTCAGCGGCGGCGCGGTCTTCAAAGCCCGGCGTTGTGCCGGAGAGGTCATCCGTACCCAGCAGCTGGCGCCCGGCGGGATCGTTCCGCCAGCGCTGGTCAGTGTCCTCGGCAGCATTGGCGGCTTCGTCAACAATGACTGCCTGCAGGCCGGTCTCGATGGCAGCCTCCACCCTGACGGCGGGTGCGGGTTCACCACGGAAGAAGGCACCCACGCGGTCGCGGAACCGTCCCACGTTCTGCTCGAGGGTCCGGAAGAATTCCCCCGTACCCACAAAGTCCTGCCAGCGGGCCAGTACCTCCCCTCTCAGGAGGGCGCCGTCCCTCGTGGCATCCAGGATGCGGTCCGCAGCGTCCCGGTAGGCACCGACCGCAGCATCCTCGAGGTTGGCGGCGGCGTGCTGCTGCTCCCGCGCGGCCTGCGCGACGGCGGAGACGCGCCCTGCCATCGCCCGGACGGTCCCGTTCAACGTGCGGCGGGCGATGTC
>NZ_JBJURL010000105.1:0-11140 GCF_046097905.1 Pseudarthrobacter sp. NKDBFgelt
ACCGAGGCTGCGCCGCCAGGTGCACTGCCGGCCGGTGCGGTTCCGGCGGGTGCTGTGGGCAGCGGTGCGGCCGGCTGTTCGGTCTGGTGACCGGCCGGGGATGGGGCTGCACCCGTCACGAAGAAGGTGATGGTGTGGTTCAGCTGCGTGAGCGATTCACGGATCCCCTGGTCCGAGGCTGCGGCAACAGCCCCGCCGGCACTCAGTGAGACCGCCACGGAAAGGGTGGTGAGGGCGATCCGGCGCTTGGCCCTTCGGCGGGCGGCCAGTTCGTCAACCCGCGTAGCCTCTTCGAGGGCTGCCGGACCGGGTGCGGCAGCACCCGGTGCGGCGGCAGCGGCTGCGGCAGGTGCGGCCGCTCCGGCAGGGGCCATCAACGCCGCGATCGCGGCGGAGGGCTCGGGCGCGGTGTCCGCGAGCGCACGAAGTTCCACCAGCGCAGGGCGGAGGCGGCCGTCGTCGTCCATGCCTGCCTCGAGCAGCAGCTGGTCGACAAAGGCGTCGCTGCGGGTTCCTGCGGTGTCACTCATGATTCGCCTGGTTTCTCTGGAGCGTTTGTGCCTTGAGGTTGTGGAGGGCCCTGCGCTGGAGCTGTTTTATGGCTCCGGAGCTTTTGCCCATAATCTGCGCTACTTGTTCGATGGACAGATCGGCCACCACGCGGAGGGCCAGCACTTCCTGGTGTTCCTCGCTGAGTCCGTCCAGCAAGGCCACGGCCCCGCCGTTGAGTTCAACGGCGTGGTCTTCTGCGGACGGTGTGGTCCTGGCATCCTGGTGTGGATCGTACGGGCTGAGCTGGGGCCTGCGCTCCAGCCGGCGGTAGTAATCCACCATCCGCGCGTGGGCAATGGAGAAGAGCAGGGACTTGGCGCCCTGGAGTCCCCCGGTGAGTCCGCTGATTTTCGGGTAGAACGCCAGGAACACGTCCTGGGTGACTGCCTCCGGATCATCCACGCCCCGGGCTTTGAGGTATCCCTGCACCCCGCCGGCGAAGGAACGATAGGCAGCACCGAAGAGTACAGCCGGGTCTGTTCCGGCCGCACTCTCGAATATGTCGATCTCTTCTTGGGCCAAAGTGCTGAGCACCTGCGGCTCCTCCATCCCAGGATGCGGGGTGCGGCTGTCCGGTTTCCGGTGCGGACAGCCAGTCCCCTGTGTTTCCTGCTGCCTGTCGGCCGGCGCTCCCGGCGGGCCCTCGAACGGGTGGTTGCGTTCGGGCAGCCGGGCTGTCTGTACTGCGGGAACAGGCCCGGGCCGTTTCCCGCAGTACAGACTAGCGATCAGTCCTTAGCGGACCGAAACGGAGGGGGTGTTGACTACGTTGCCGCCCTGAGCGGGAACAGCAGGGACGGCGGGAACGGCGGGCTCGCCGTCAACGCCGGGAACGGCGGGCACTGCCGGAACGGCCGGGAGCTCGGGGCGCTCAACGTCAACAGCTGCAGAGCCGTTTGCTGCGGCGCCGGCCTCGGCGGCGGCATCAGCTTCGGTAACGACGTCGGCGCAGTAGCTTTCGACGTTCGCTTCGCCTTCCGCGGCGATCACCAGGGAGGAGAAGCCCTGGGAGGAGGCGTTCAGGCCGCCGTTGGTGAAGGCGGTGCACAGGCCGAAAGCCGCGGCGCCGGCTGCGTCAACGCCGGTGTCCGCGGCAGCAGAGGCCGAGGCCTTGGCGGAGGCGTTCTCGTTGGTGACCTTGGCGTCGCCTGCGGCAGAAGCCTCTGCGTCGGCAGTAACGTCGGCGTCGGCGTCGCTCTTGGCATCGTCAGCAGCAGTCTCGACAGCGGCTGCGGCGGTTGCCTGGCCTTCAGCGGCTGCTTCCGCGGCGAATTCCGGTGCGGGCGCGCCGAAGAGGTCGTGGGCGGTCTGCTGCGCCTGGGCGGGGAGGACACCGGAAACGGCGGCGGCGCCGGTTCCGCCGACGGCAATGGTGCCGGCGGCCAGGACTCCGGCAGCGACTTTGCTGGTGGCGAGGACGGTGAACAACGACATAAGACACTCCAAAACCTAGACAACACTTGTGATTCGGGCCCGCCGGGCGGACCCATCACCTCCTACATCGCAGGGGACGGCGGAAAGGTTACGGGTGGTCACGAACTTTTTTGCGCGCCTCAGGCCTGGCCCGTCCGCACTACGATCGATACATGTCCAGCGAGATCGGTATGGAGGACTACGCGGGTTTCCTGCCGCCGGCCCGAAGAAAGGCAGTGGTGCCCCCTGCCTCTGAGTGGTGGCCATGGAGGAACCATCGGATCCACCTTCTTCGGGTACGGGACGCAAACGCCCCGGTTCGGCTACTCGTCGTCCACGGCGCCGGAGCCCATGCGTCGGCGCTCTGGCCTGTTGCGTCCCTCCTGGCAGGGCGGGGCTTCGACCTGACTGCCGTGGACATGCCGCTCTACGGCCGAACGGTGACAACCTCGCGCGGAACAGTGACCTACCAGGACTGGGTCGACTTACTGGTGGACCTCATTTCAGCTGAGGACGACGGCCGTCCCGTCATCCTCCTCGGGGCCAGCATCGGCGGTCTGCTGACCGTGGAAGCCGGAGCCCGCTCACACCGCGTCGCGGCCGTGGTAGCTACCTGCCTGCTCGACCCGCGGGAGAGGTCCGCCCGCTCAGCGATGACCAGGTTTCATTCTTTGGCCCTGGTTTTCATGCCTCTGCTCAAGCTGGTCCGCGGCCCGATCGCCAGGATCCCCGTCAAGGTCTCTTGGATTGCCGATCTCAGGAACATGGGGCGCGACCCCAGCCTGGGGCGGCTCTGCGCCAAAGATTCGCGCGGAGGCGGCGCGCGGGTCCCCCTCGGGTTCCTCGCCAGCTACATGCAGTATTCACATTCCGAGGCCCGCACGGCCCAATTCCCAGTCCACCTGATGCATCCCGAACTCGACGAGTGGACCCCGGTGACGCTCAGCGAGGACACTCTGGAAACCCTGCACGGCCCCACCTCCGTCCAACTTCTCCGCGGCTGCGGCCACTTCCCCCTCGAAGAACCCGGTTTGGCAGATCTCCTGGGCGGCCTCGAAAAAGTGGCGGCCGATGCAGTGTCAGGTATAGAGGCGGCGCCAAGCTGAACGCAGTCTGTCTGGATACCTATGTGCCTTGTATCCCTACGGTTTCGGGCACAGAAATCTCGAGACGCATCGAGTCGGATTTGGAGACACGTTCGGATGGCGGCAAGGGCATCCTCTAATGCTCAGTCCTAAGCCGTGGCGGGGTGGTAACCATGCCTAGGAACCAAGGGAGGCTAACCATAAAGCCTGTAAGTCCCGCCCCGAATGGAACCCATAGGAAGGGCGTGAAGGTTGTCGTCAAGTTATTCTCGTCCGCAACTATTCCGGCGTTCCAGAGCGCGATTCCGCCGCCTACCAGGAGGGTAAGGCTCACAGCCAGTGCGATCATCGGGATCGCTACCGATTTCCTGATCATGCTGGCCCCCACGATCTCTGTAGATACAAGCGCACGTTCTCATGCTAGCCGCCTGGATGCTCGCTTGAAGGTTCATGAGCCGGTGGGCAGCGGGTGCAAAGGCCTTTACCTGAGCGCGGAGAGCACCCTTGCCCTCAGCAGTTCGTATTCCTCGGCGTGGGCACGGGGTCCCTCTGGTGGCCGGACAACGACGCGGGGCTCACCAATAACTTGGTGGGGGCCGAACTGTTCCCTGGTGAGGTCAATGTCGATACCGCCTGGGAAGCGGGTTCCAGTAGTGCACCTCGTCCTCTTCGTCGCCGCCTGAGACCCCTGCTACAAAAAGATCACCGCCGAGCAGGTCCTGTACCACGAGGGCTATAGGGCCGCACTGGCCATGCGCTGGGTTGCCACGATGCCACCTCTCAAGACCCTTGGCATTCAGGCAGGTCGTGTCTGCTCCCCATGAACTCCGGATTGCCTGTTCGAGCCGATACAGGGTATGAACCATCGAGCCAGCTTTTCTTCCACCCAAAAGGCCGCTAGAACCCGGCGACGTTCTTGAGGCAACCAGGAGACACAACCCTGTTGGTGCTGGCTGGGTTGTTGCTCAGAGCGGCAAGGGGCCGGACAGGGCGTCGTTGAAGGTCTCCTCCGCAGTTTGGACAAGAACGGTTCGGAAAGCGTTCGACGCAGTCCGGACACCAGGTGCACTCAAAGGTGCAAATGTAAGCCTCGGCAGATGGAGAAATGTCGCGGTCGCAACATTCGCAGTTCGGGCGGATCTCAAGCATCCAGCAACTCTACCTTCGGGAAGCTAGACGAAGGGCTTGGCTTCAGGCCTTAGCAGTGGCACCTTCAGGGATTACGAACTTCTGGTTCACAGGCGACCGTGGTCGACTAGGCGCAGTCCGCCAGGGGATCCCCGAACGGGAGGGAGTTGTTTCGCAGACTGCCGGTCGTGCAAGAATCGCCGTATGGATCAGGATGAGCGACACAGGGAAGAATTGATGATCCTTGAGGCTCTGGTGCAGGCGATGGACCGGCGCGACGAGGTCTTCCAGGTGATTGAGGATTCAGAGGACGTGGACGAAGCAATCCGTCGCGTGAGTCAACTCTTGGGCGTGGGAACGGTGGGCAGCCGGGCAGTCCTGGATTTGCAGGCCAGAAGATTCACCCGAGGCCAGCGTCAGGCCAGCTCTTTTCGTGCAGAAGAACTCAGATCGATGTTGCCCGATGGGCGCTGAGTTGGCCGCGCCCGATCAGCTTATGGTTGATCGTCCTAGCATCGCTCCCCAGCTTCAGCGCCATGAAGTGCGTCATGAACTCCACCGGCGAGGAGCGCCCTTAGGCCGATCCCTTACCGGACGTTGACCCCTTGAATTGTTGTCCGCTGGACTAGCGCCTGGCTAAGACGGGTGGCCTTTCACTTGCAGTCGGCTAACTAATCTCTTTGGCTGACGTTGAATTCGTCCAGTTCGCGGATCGTGACTCGGGCAGGTTCTGGACCCAGCAACTGTTGCGCCCGACCGTAGCTACGCCAGCAGGAAACGCTGAGGATGCTGAAAAAGATAGCACCGGCACCGCCCAGGGCGATGGACATATCGAGCAGGGAGTGTGCTTCGTCGTAGCCTGGATCGTCGAACCCGACTTGGCCAAGGGCGGACCATGCCTTGTAGGCCTGCACTCCGGAGGCAACCTTGGTCACCGTCAGGACCAATATCCACAGGAGTGTTGCCCCGGCCGCGAGGTAGGTCACTTTCATGATTCGCCTCTGCCGGTTCCAGGCCTTGAAGGTCTTCGGACGCAGCTCCGCCGGCATTGGACCAAGGGCTGCCGTGGAGCGTTTCCACCAGCGGTGCAGCAGGACCGACGAGAGTGCCAATGTCGCCGTCAGCACTCCAAAGGCTGCGACAAGCAGGTCTTTGGAGCTCTGCAGATATTCGTAGGCCGGATGGCCGAATGCGACGTCCCCTCGCAAAAGCGGCCCGGCAACGTTCAGGAGCCAGGAGCTGAGCAGGAAGAGACCGACAATCAAAGGCAGCTGGAAGACGAAAACTGCGACGCCGTAGATCAGCGTCATACGCCGACAGCGCCGCGACCACGTCGTTGTGCTTTCAGATGTCTCGGCGTGCTGAAGATCTGTCATTGAGGTCCCCCACCTAAATGGCTACTTGGCTCCAGCTTAGCCGGGGGAAGGACACCTGCCGCCTCTGCCGGGGCGCTGTCTAGACATATTCCGGCAAAAGACCCGTACCGATCGAAAGGCACGCCCTCAGGGGGATCGACTATCGAAACGTCGTTCTGGGGAGATGCCCGGCCAGCTGGGTAGTCTCCGGGGTTGGCACCCCCTAGAGGCTGATTTCGTAGATGAGAGTCGGCAATCCGGATGGTGTGATGTCGTGCCGACCAAAGGTGAATCCGAGCTTTTGTGCGAGACGGATGGATGGTGCGTTGTTGGGGTGAATATTCGCTATGAGCCGAGCTATGCCAGAAGATGTGCGGGCCCAGTTGATCCAGGCCGATGCGCCCTCGAACGCGATGCCTTTGCCCTGCGCTGACCGGCCGAGGATGTAGCCCAATTCAACCTCATCCCAGTCCGGCCAGAAGTGAAGCCCAATCCGACCTAAGAACTCACCTGTGGATCGATCGATGACAGCGCTCTGACCGTAACCCCGTTGGTCCCATTCCGCGGCGAAGGCGGCTACCTGGGAGGAGATCGCGTCTGGCGTGAGTCGGTCGCCTCCGACGTAGCGAGCAACTTCGGGGTCCGCGTATACGGCGGCCAGATTAGGGCCATGTTTGATGCTCAAGGGCGGCAGGTTGAGACGGTCGCTGTTGAGGTTCCTGGCGTCAATCATCTGGTCACTATAGGCTTCGGGCGACACGTCCAACCGGCGACAGCGCCGAGTCCTCACCCTTCATTCTGCGATTTCAACCGCTCGCACCACCCCAGACGTTCGAGCCAAAACCGGATGCGTCGGGTTCCGCCCGGTCCCCTGAGCCGTCCAATTCGAGCATCGTCCGCATTTTTGCAGGCCTCGACCCGCCGGTTCTGACTCAAGCTGACTTATTTACACGGTGGTGGGCCCACCTCAGCGCCGTTCTGGCAGGGCCGCGGGAAACTCACACAGCCGCCGCTCTAGCTTTTTGACGCCGAGCTGCTTTGGTTTTGGCGACGTTCCTTGAGTCTTGAGCGCAGGGTAGTGAAAATCGCGATTCCCATGGCCACTGCGGTGAACCACAGGCCCGTAGATCCCTGCAGGGCAAGAGTTACCGAGACGATCAGGAGCACTATGGCAAGCATGAGAAATGCCCATCGTCCGGGGGCCATCATTTCCCCCGCTCGAAGGATTGGTCGAGCGCGTGGGCTGCGCGGGACTTTAGATCGTGCCGGCGAAATAAGAAAACGACCACCAACGTGGCCATGACGCCGATCAGCACGGACGGCACTAAGCCGATGGACCGCCAAAAGAGAGCGAACGGCAGGAACCCGGCCGCGAAGACGGCCAAGCCACGGAGCGCTCGGGTCCTAGTGGTCATCGGCTGAGGCCATGTAGTGTTCGCGTTTCGCGGGTCGACGGCCGATGAAGTGCTTGAGGATCAGTGCCAGGCCGATCGGCACGAAGATGACGCCAGTGACCAAGCGGAGCGTGTCAGCGGGCACCCAGGTGAGAAAGATTGCCGCCCAGAGCAGGAAAAATATTCCGGCAATTAGCACCGGCGGTGCAGAACCGCTCATTGATTTCTCCTTCGGTGCGGAGCCCGGACCGGGCTCCGCTGAGTCAGACCGACCTTGCGACATGCCGCGAGCCTACCCACTGGGTCAGCGAACGCAAGTCACAGCTAAGGTTCCACGCCAGACGACAAGATCGATCTGAGTTCCCTGGCTTAAGCGGCAATTTGCCGGCACCGTCCCTAACCATCTAAGGCCACCATGTCGTCGGGCAGGCATACCGTTAGCGTTCATCAAAATTCCCGCCGTTCCGAATTTTGGGGATTCCCGTAAGACCCGCCCGCAAAACTGCCCGGTGAAGGTGCCCCAAACGCTACACATCAAATCGCCTCGAAACCCTTGGGAGGCAGTCGCGTCTCGGGGACCAGGTGAGGACCGCGGCGCACCACTGCAAGAGTCGCGGGATGCTGGAGTCCGTCCCCGGCCCACGACTCCCGTAACTATGTCCCGTAACCTCCAGCTTGGACCCCTAACCCAAGTCCGCATTCCCGGCCGAAGCCAGCGGCAGCATGCGTTCCCAGAAGTCCTCCGGGATGCTCCACTGCGCCAGGCGGGCGGCTTCGGCCACCCGCTCTGGCTCCGCCATCCCCACGATGGTTGAGGTGATGCGCGGATCGCGGGTGGAGAACTGCAGCGCCGCGGCGGCGAGCGGCACCGAGTACTCGTGGCAGAGCTCCTGCATCTCCCGGACACGGCCCAGCAGTTCCGGGCTGGCCGGCCGGTAGCAGTAGTTGGCGGTGGCGTCGGGTCCTTTCACCAGCAGGCCGCCGCCAAAAGGCGCGGCATTGATGAAGGCGACGCCCCGCCGTCGTGCGTCCTCGATGAGCGGCTCCGCCGTCTGGTCCACCAGCGTGTACCGGTTGTGGCTGATCACCACGTCGAACACATCCAGGGCCAGGTACTTCAGTTCCAGGTCGATGGGTCCGCCGGCAACGCCGAGGTGCCCAATCACCCCCTGGTCCCTCAGATCGGCGAGCGCCTCCAACGGCCCGCCCGCCGCAACACCCTCCCCGAAGCTGATCTTCTCCGGATCATGGAGGTGGACCAGTGGCAGCCTGTCCAGCCCCAGCCGCACAAGGCTCTCCTCCACGCTGCGCCGGACACGGTCGCCGGAGTAGTCCGCCGTCCCCAGGACGGGATCCACCTTCGTGGACAGGACAAAGCCCTCCGGCAGCCCGCCCGCCTCCCGGATGGCCTGCCCGATCCAGCGCTCGCTCCCGCCGTCGTGCCCGTACTCGTTGGAGGTGTCCAGGAAGTTGAAGGGCCCAGCCATCGCGGCGCGGACGGCGGCCACCGCCGTTTCCGTCCGCTCCGCGTCGCTGCCGTTCCGCGGGTGGTTTCCCAGCGAACTGGTACCGACGCACACATCGGTGACAGGGAGTCCGGTGCGGCCCAGGGTCTTCATTGCTGTGTCCATCCTCGCCTCGGTGACAGGTTCCATCAGACTACGACGGCGGAAACGTCGCCGCCGCTGACGGTCACCTTAAAGGCCGTGGTGGAACCGTCCGGCGAGGGCACCCCAATGCGCCGTGTCCCGTCCTGCGCGGCGAATGCCCGGAACTGCATGTCCCGCGCCCAGTCGTAGTCCGGCCGGTCCGACACTGTGCCGATGGGCAGCACAGCCCCTTCGCGGACCCAGGTGGCAGCCTGCATCACCGAATACTCCTTGCGGTGCCAGCGCGGGCCCGCCAGCTGCTCCCCTGTTTCCAGGTGCGTCCAGGTGCCCTCGGGCAGGTAGAAGGACACGCTCCCGGACGGGTCCATGACCGGCGCCACCAGCAGGTCCGGCCCCAACATGTACTGCCGGTCCAGGTGCGCGCAGCCCGGGTCCTCCGGGAACTCCATGAAGAGCGGGCGCATCAGGGGAATGCCCTCCGCGTAAGCCTGCTCGGCTGCCGTCTGCAGGTAGGGCATGAGCCGCATTTTCTGCTCCGTAAAGTGCCGGAGCACGTCCACGGATTCCTCATCCACCAGCCACGGCACACGGTAGGAATTGGACCCGTGCAGCCTCGAGTGCGAGGACAGCAGGCCGAACGCGATCCACCGTTTGAAGATTTCCGGCTCGGGCGTGCCCTCAAATCCGCCGATGTCGTGGCTCCAGAAGGAGAAGCCCGACGCCGCCAGGGACAGCCCGCCGCGCAGCGATTCAGCCATGGCCGCGAACGTGGATTCGCAGTCACCGCCCCAGTGCACCGGCATGGTCTGGCCGCCGGCGGTGGCGGAACGGGCAAACACCACGGCTTCGCCTTCGCCCAGTTCCTTGGACAGCAGGTCGAAAACCGTCCTGTTGTACAGCTGCGCGTAGTAGTTGTGCATCCTGTCCGGATCGGAGCCGTCGTGCCACACCACATCCGTGGGGATGCGCTCGCCGAAGTCCGTCTTGAATGAGTCAACGCCCTGGCCCAGCAGGCCGCGGAGCTTGTCCTGGTACCAGAGCACGGCGTCGGGGTTGGTGAAGTCCACCAGCCCCATGCCCGCCTGCCACATGTCCCACTGCCACACGGACCCGTCCGGCCGTTTGACCAGGAAGCCCCGCTCCAGCCCCTCCCGGAACAGGTGCGAGCGCTGTGCAATGTACGGATTGATCCAGACGCAGACCTTCAGCCCGCGGTCGTGGAGCCGGGCCAGCATGCCTTCCGGGTCGGGGAACGTGGCGGGGTCCCAGACGAAGTCGCTCCAGTGGAAGGACCTCATCCAGTGGCAGTCGAAGTGGAAGACGGACAGGGGCAACTTCCGCTCCTCCATGCCGTCAATGAAGGAGTTCACGGTCTTTTCGTCGTAGTCCGTGGTGAAGGAGGTGGAGAGCCACAGGCCGTAGGACCAGGCCGGGATCCGTGACGGCCGCCCGGTCAGTTCGGTGTACCGCCGGATGATGTCCTTCGGAGAGGGCCCGTGGATGATGAAGTACTGGAGCTTCTGGCCCTCCACGCTGAACTGGGTGCGGGACACCACCTCCGAACCCACCTCGAAGGACACCTTCTCCGGGTGGTTCACGAACACCCCGTAGCCGTCGTTGGTGATGAAGAACGGCACGTTCTTATAGGCGAGGTCGCTGGAGGTCCCGCCGTCCTCGTTCCAGATGTCCACCGACTGGCCGTTCTTGACGAACGCGCCGAAGCGCTCGCCCAGGCCGTACACGTTGGTGCCCACGCCCAGGCTGAGCTGTTCGTGCACAAACGTCCGCCCGGCGTCGTCCGTGATAACACCGACGCTGCGCGGCGTGGAGGTGGTCAGCAGCCTGCCGTTGCCCAGGAAGTCGACCCCCCAGTCCCCGTCCGTGCTGATACGTGCCGTGAGCCCGCCGGAGGTGATGCTGGCGGTGTCCCCGTCCCGGCTGAACAGCGGCGCCGGTCCTGTCCGGTTCACGTCAAAGTGCGGGCCGTTGTCCAGCCCGCCCTGGAAGTGCTCGATGGTCACGCCGATGACGTCCGGGAGGGGCGCATCGAAGGTGACCGTCAGCTGGGGAAGGTTCAGGGCATCACCGCGGGAGTTGATGCGCTTGGTGGGTGCGTAAACCGTCAGGCTCCGCTCGTCCTCCACCACCTCCGAGACGTCGCGCGGGTGCAGCGCCGAGAAGCCTTTGCGGTACAGCCAGTAGCCGTCGGTGAATTTCATGGGATCTCAGTTTCCGTTCTCAAGAGGGGCAAGGCTGTCTTTGAGGACCAGGGCGCCGTACGGTTCCAGGGTCACGCGGGGCCCGCAGGCGTCCCCGGTAAGCACGTCCACAGACTGCTCAGCGAGCGTCACGGTGCGCGGTTCAGGGCTGTGGTTCAGCAGGAAATGGTGGCCGCCGCGGGTGGCGAGTTCGACGTCGTCGGGCAGCATTCCTGCCACCGGAGAGGGAATGCGGGCTGCCGCCAGGGCCTCCCCCACGATGTGGCCCAGGGCTGTCTCGGGCAGGTCGCACCCGGCGTACCAGGCGGTGCCCCGGCCGTGGCTGTTGCGGACTACCGCCGGCTTTCCGGCCAGGGCGCCGGAGGCAAACGTGGCCGGAAAGCA
>NZ_JBJURL010000106.1:0-11027 GCF_046097905.1 Pseudarthrobacter sp. NKDBFgelt
TGCCGGGCCGGCTGCGGACTCCGCGCCGGCGCCGCCGTCGGACGCCTGCTGCTGGCTCCCGGCAGGTCCGGTGAAGCGCACCAGGGGAAGGGATTCTTTTCGGGAGCGCCGGCCGAACAGGGCCATCAGCACCGCGGCCGCCAGGCGCCCAAGCCCCGCAAGGACCAGGGTGATGGCGCCCAGCAGGAAGAGGACCAGGAACATCAGGAATGCCACGCCCACGGTGCCCAGGAAGGTCAGGTTGAGGATGAGCGTATCCGGATTCTCCACGTCATCTCTCCTCTCTGCCAGGGCGCCGGCTCCCCCTCCACCTTACGGATTTTTGGGGTGCCGTGCCGCCGGACACCGGGGCGCGCCCCGGGTTGTAGCAAAGCTGTTACCGCGTGTGACAGCATCTTTTGCATGACGGCATCCCTCGACCAGGAAAACTGCCGGTGCCTGTCCGGGGAGCAGTACGGACAGTGCTGCGGACGCTTCCACCGGGGCGCGGCGGATGCTGCCACCGCAGAGCAACTCATGCGCTCCCGCTACAGTGCGTTCGCATTGCTGGACGCGGACTACCTGATGCGCACCTGGCACCCCCGGACAGCGCCGGCGGAGCTGGAACTGGATCCGGGGATGGAGTGGCGGCGCCTGGCCATCCTCTCCACGTCCGGCGGAGGACCGCTGGATACCGAAGGCGTGGTGGAGTTCACGGCGCACTACCGGCACGGCAACGGACGCGGGGTCCTTCACGAGACCAGCCGCTTCGTGCGGGAAAACCGCCGCTGGTTCTACGTGGACGGGGACGTCCACGGCTGACTACTCGTTGTCGTAGGCGCTGTCCGGCGTGAAGCCGGCCCGGTCCACCTTGCGGTGGAACCGCATGCCGGCAAGTCCGCCGAGGACGGCGCCAACCAAGGCAACAGCGGCCACCACGACGGCGGCGATGATGCTGGTGGTGGTCAGCTGCCCTTCGTTGATGGGGATCCGCGGGTAGCTGTTGAGGTTGGCCAGCACGTTGAACTGCTGCCCTGCCACCAGGCCCAGGATGGACACAAGGATCGCCACGATCAGCGCCCAGATCCACACCATGAGGCCCTGTTTGGCGCCATTGAAGCGCGCCATCCTGCCTGCCACGTACCCGCCGGAGTAGTAGGACAGGAAGAGGATCACCAGCAGGACGATGATGCCCACCAGGCCCACCGTGCCCTGGTTCTGGGCTGCCTGGCTGACAGCTTCATTGACATCGGTGTTGGTTGCCAGGCCTACAGCCGTTCCTGCTGCCGCCACAAAGGCGGTGAGCAGGACGGCCATGCCGGTGGCGGTCAGCCAGCCGAAGAAGGCGGAGCCCACCTTGATGCCGCCGAACTGTTCCTTTTCCCGGGCCACGGCGGTCTGCCGGTCCGTCAGGTTGGGATCAACCGCCGGCGCGGGAGCTGTGGGAACGTACTCCCGCTCGGCGGAGGCACCGGCCCGCCCTGTGCGGTCCGGCACCCGGTCATAGGTGGAGGTCGGCGCGGCATCGCTTGCCGGCACCTGCGGGTAGGAGCGGGTTGGCTCGCCGCCAACGGCATCGTCGCGGCGGCTCCCGGTTCGGTCAACATCCTCGCGGGCACGCCTCGGGGGCAGGTTCTCTGGGTCTGTTGAGCTACTCATGGCTCCACTCAAGCATCACCCACCAGTGATAGCAAGGATGCTTACTATTTCGTGACCTGTGGCGTCACCGGTATTTACGGTGCAGGTTTTCCCGCCGGGAGGCTCCGGGGGAGGCGTCAGCGATCCACGGGCCGGTCCCTTCGGACTGGTCCAGGACGCCCTCCTCCAGCCAGGTGTAGTCCCCGGCGAGGACCTTCCGCGTGAGGGCGTGGTCGGCGTCGTCAGTGTTCCGCCACAGCTGGTCAAAGTACTCGTCCACGCGCACCCTGGCCTGCTCGCAGTAGGCCTCCGCGAGCTCATAGGCGCTGGCGGCCTTTTCGGGTGCGGTGTGCAGCAGCATCTCTGCCCGGGCGCAGCAGGCGGTCATGGCGAACAGCTCGGCGCCGATGTCCACCACCCTGCCCAGGAACGCCTGCTTCCGTTCGAGTTTCGCCTGCCAGCGGCCCATTCCGTAGAACGTCTGGCGCGCCAGGCGCCGTGACGAACGCTCCACGAAGCGCAGCTGCTTGGCCAGCCGCCCGAACTCACTGTAGGAGCGCGGGTCCATGCCGGCACCGGCCACCAGCTTGGGAAGCCACCGGGCGTAGAAGCTGGAAGCCCCGACGGCGGCCCTCGCCTTGTCGGACAGGCTCGCGTCCAGCGACGCAAGGTCGCCCGCGGCGGCCAGGTGCGCATCCACCGCCTCCCGTGCGATCAGCAGCCGCATGATTTCCGATGAGCCCTCAAAGATCCGGTTGATCCTCAGGTCCCTCAGCTGCTGCTCGGCGGGAACCGCGCGCTCGCCGCGTGCGGCCAGGGATTCCGCGGTTTCAAAGCCGCGGCCGCCCCGGATCTGGACCAGTTCATCGGCAATCCGGCAGCTGATCTCCGTGGCCCAGAGCTTGGCAAGGGCGGCCTCGATCCGGACGTCCTTCTGGCCGGCGTCAGCGAGTTCGGCGGAGAGCTCGAACACCGCGTCCAGGGCGAAGGCGGACGCGGCGATGAACGCGATTTTCTTGCCCACTGCCTCGTGCTCGCCCACCGGCCTGCCCCACTGGGTCCGGGCGTTGGACCATTCCCGGGCGATCTTCAGGCTCCACCGGCCCGACGCCACGCACAGCGCCGGAATGGAGAGCCGGCCGGTGTTCAGGGTGGTGAGCGCAATCTTCAGGCCCTGACCCTCGCGGCCCAGCCGGTTGGCGGCCGGCACCCGGACCTGGTGGAACCGGGTCACGCCGTTTTCGATGCCCCGCAGTCCCATAAACGCGTTGCGGTTTTCCACCGTGATGCCCGGCGAGTCCATTTCCACCACGAAGGCGCTGATGCCGCCCTTGTGCCGGGTGCCGTCAGCATCCGTGTGCGCCGGCACCACGGCCATCACCACCACCAGTTCCGCAATCACCCCGTTGGTGGTCCACAGCTTGACGCCGTCTAAAAGGTACGCCTCGCCGTCGTCCGTGGGCGTTGCAGTGCTGCCCAGCCGGGCGGGGTCGCTGCCCACGTCAGGTTCCGTCAGCAGGAAGGCGGTGATGGCACCGGCGGCGCAGCGTGGCAGGTACTCGCGCTTTTGTTCCGGGGTGCCAAAAACCTTCACCGGCTCCGGCACCCCAATGGACTGGTGCGCCGAGAGGAGTGCGCCGAGGCTCGGGTGAACGCTGCCCAGCAGGGCCAGGGCGCGGCCGTAGTACACCAGGGACAGTCCCAGGCCGCCGTATTCCCGGGGTATCTTCATGCCGAAAACGCCCAGGTCCGCCAGGCCCCGGATGTAGTCGTCGGGAATTCTGTCATCGCGCTCGATCACCCGCCCGTCCATGGTGCCGGCGAACTCCAGCAGCCGGGCCATGAACGCTTCGCCCCGTTCCACGGAGGCCGGGTCCGGGGTAGGCCAGGGGTGGACCAGGCTGAGGTCGAAGCTGCCCAGGTAGAGGCCTTTGGCGAAGCTGGGCCGCTCCCAGCCGGATTCCCGCGCGGCCTCGGCCACGGCGCGGGCCTCATCAGCCGTGACGCCGGCGCCGATCTTGCCTGCGGGTACTGGGGTTTCCTCGGCGGGGGAGTCTGTTGCCGGTCCTGTGGAGGTGGGGAGGCCGGTGGCAGGGCTTGTTGCGGGGCTGTCAGTGGCGGAGCTCATGGGTCATCTCCTTGGCCGGATTGGCCGGTGTAGCCATGGATCCGCCGGGTTGGAGAACCCTTCAGCTGTCTCTCAAGATTACCCGCGGGTAGGTTCCGGTGCTAGGGGAAGCCTGCGCCTGGAAATCGCCTGCAACGTCCACCGTGGCGGCGTGGTGCACCAGCCTGTCCCACCCTGCATTAATGCCGTGGACCACGGCCAGGAGCGTTTTGGACGCCAGCGTCCAGCTCAATTTTCCGGCCCCCAATAGGACCAGGGCCACCAGTCCCGAGGCCAGGACGAAAGCGGCCAGGATAAACCCGAATACCAGCGTGCCCACGAACACCAAAGTGGCGTTGTCCACTGCTGTCAGATCGAACGGCATGAGTCCCCCTGCTGCGACGTTGCATGTGTTAAGAGTTGGTTGAGACCAGTAGCACGAGCGTAGGGGGAGCCTCCCTTTCCAGCCAGAGCCACAGCCGCCCGGAAGCCCTGTTGATATGGGATCGAAACACTACCGCCAAGTAGGTCACGGAGTGGTCGCGGCGCCTGCGTTAACCTTGTAGTTGGCGGTTTTCCGATCCAGGCCGCCGCCCAGCCCCCGCAAACAGTCCAAGGAGAGTGCGTGCCCCGCTCCGCCAGGTCATCCGCTGATGCCATCAGCGCCCGGCTTCGGGACCTCGAACTCCTCACTAAAGGACCTGCCTGGGCGCTGACGCGCTCGGCCCCCTGGGTGATCGCGGTACTGCAGGCCTCCTTTACCCGCACCCGGCCGCAGCTGCCGCTGGAGGAATTCCATGCCGACGTCGACTCCTTCCTTGAGGAGCTCCGCCGCCAGGACCCCGGGCTGGGTGGAGGGGCGAACGGGAAGTCCTTTGGCGACGAATGGACGCGCCGCCAGTTCCTGACGCGGCGCAACCAGTCCGGTCAGATCGTCTACGAGGTGACGGAACCCGCGGCACGCGTGCTGGCGTTCCTGGACAGCCTCTCCAGCGAACGGTCCACGCTCAACGGGTCCCGCCTGGGCACGCTGCTGGGGGACGTCGAAAAGCTTGCCAACGAGACCAACCCGGACCAGAGCGCCCGGCTGGAGTCCCTTGAAGAGGAGATCGAAGAACGCCAGCAGCTGATCCAGGACATCAGCAGCGGCGAGTTCGACGGACTGCTGGATGACGACGAGGCGGTGGAGGCCGCGGGAAACATCCTGGACCTGGCTGCAAGCCTGCCCGCCGACTACAAGAAGATGCGTGACAGGATCGAGGAACTGGTAGGCGAACTGCGCAACCAGATCATCGAGGAGTCCCTGACCAAGGGCGCCACCATGGCCCAGGTGCTGGAAGCGGACAAACGCCTCCGCCAAAGCCCGGAGGGCCGGACCTTCCGGTCCTTCACGGCGTTCCTGGAGGACCCCCAGCAGCAGCTGCGGTTCCGCTCCGCCATCGGCGAGGTCCTTGGCCGGCAGTTCGCGGACGATCTCTCTCCGGAGGACAGGGAAACCCTGAAGAACCTGGTGGCGGAACTGCGCCAGCAGCACAGCCAGATCCAGCGGATCTACGGCAAGCTCAGCGAAAGCCTGAACACCTACGTCCAGAGCGATGACTTCCGCCAGTCCGTCCGGCTCCGGCAGGTCCTTCGGGAGGCGGAGCAGGCCATCAGGTCCCTTCCCTATGAGCGGGAACGCCCCGGCCTGGTCCCCGGGCCGGTCCTCTTCAATGCGGGGTTCGAGTCACTGTCCATGGTGAAGCTCTTCGATCCCGACGAGTTTGCCGCCCCGCCCAAACTTGCCGATCCCATCGCCTTCAGCGACTCTGACCGCGTGCGCTCGCCGAGGACCGGCAAGGCCAAGCCGGAGGTGGTGCGCGCGGCCCTGGCCGGTGCTGCCACGCTTTCGGAGGCGTGGCAGCAGCTGCCGCCCGGGGAGCAGCACATCAACACCATCCGCGCGCTCCTCTCGCACGCGCTCCACGCCGGCGCCCGCTTCGACAACCAGGGCCTCGAGGCCCTGGACTACGAACAGATAGACGGCACCACGCGCAGGGCCTACCTGCCGCTGGTCACGCTTCCAAAGGATCCTGATGACTGAAGAGACAACCACGACGACGGCGGAGCGGCCTTTCGCCGTCACGCCACGCGACACTTTCGTTGACGGTGCCGCGCTCTTCCCCGGCGATACCGGGGTCCTTTCCATGAAGGTGCGGCAGGCACTGGTGAAGCTCCTTAAAGGCCCCTATGTGGACGGCGGCCGGGACGAAAAGCTCTGGACCGTCCTGCTGGACAACCAGGTGATCCTGCGGAGCCGGCTGTACGAGCTGTTCCTCACCATGGAGCTGGACCACGAGCGCAAGATCGCCGTCCTGCGCCCGGTGGACCCCGACGCGATCGGCGGCAGCACCCGCTCCAGCATCCTGCGGCAGCAGCGTGCCCTCAGCCGGGTGGAGACCATCGTGCTGCTCCGCCTGCGCCTGCTGCTGGACCGCCACGTCACCGCGCAGACGGACCCCACGATCACCCGCGAGGAAATCGCCGACCTGGTGGCGCACTACCAGCCCGCCGGCCAGCAGGACGCACTGCGGGACTCGGACGTGGTGAACCGGGCCATCACCAAGCTCCTGGCCCGCCAGCTCCTCCTCCCCACACGGCTGGACGACGTCTACACCATCTCCAACGCCCTGCCCCTGGCCCTGCCGTTCGAGAACATCGGCGACATCCCCGCCCAGATAGAGGCCCTGGTGGCAGCAACCACAGACCCCGCGGGCACGGAGGCGCTCCTGGAGTTCGACAACGGAGACGCCGTTTCCCCGGACAGCGACACGGACACGGAGGACGCCCAGTGAGCATCGCTTCCATGCTCCCGATAGGTGAGCTGACAAACCCCGGCCAAATGCGCCTTGCCCTGGTGCAGGTGGTCAACTGGGGCACGTTCCACGGAGCCCACACGATGCACGTGGACCGCAACGGCACGCTGCTGACGGGTAATTCGGGCGTGGGCAAGTCCACGCTGTTCGATGCCATGCTGCGGGTTTTCGATGCCCGGCCCAGGTCCAACGAGGCCGCTGCCCAGCGTTCGGGCGGAGCCGTCGAGGACAAGCGGACCACGTTCACCTACATGCGGGGCAAGGTGGGGGACAAGGCTGTGGGTGAGGGCTCGGCGAGTGCCTTCCAGCGGCCGGGCGCCACGTGGTCCGCCGTTGCCCTGACGTTCGATAACGCGGCCGGCACGCGGGTGACCGTCTCGGCACTGTTCGATCTCCCCAAGAACGGCACGGAGTCGAGCGTCGGGCGTTTCTACGTCATCGACCACGATCCGCTGGACCTGGAGGCGCTCGAAGGCATCGCGGACAAGCGGTTCACCAAGGCTGCGCTGGAGACGATATTTCCCGAAGCGCAGGTTTTCGACGTCCACAAGGCCTTCGCCGAGCGGTTCCGCCGGCTGCTGGGCATCAACTCGGACCAGGCCCTTCCGCTCCTGCGCGTCATCCAGGCCGGCAAGGGCCTGGGCGGCAGCGTCAACACGTTCTTCCGCGACCAGGTCCTGGACGCCCCGGCCACCCTCGCGGCGGCGGACGACGTGGTGGAGGAATTCAGCAACCTGATGTCCATCCGGCAGCGGCTGGAGGACGTCCGGCAGCAGCGGGACCAGCTGGCCCCGATTCCCGGGCTCAACCGGGAGTATGCGCAGGCGCTGCTGGACGCAAACAGGCTGCGGGACCTCGCCGGTGAGGAGTTCGAGGCCTACAGGCAGAAGCTGGCCGTCACGGTCCACCAGGGATTGCTTGAGCGCTTCAAGGGATTGGCCCAGGCGAAGGCCAGGGAGCTGGGTGCTGAGCGGACTGTCCGGGACGGGCTGGCCAAGGACCTGCGCCAGCTGGAGGCGGACTACAACAACCAGGGCGGCAACGCCATCTCCGCGATCGAGCAGTCCCTGGAAAACGCCCGCGTTGGGCTGAAGCTCCGCCAGCAGGTGGAGGAGACGGCGCGCCAGGCCCTGGCCGACGCCGGCCTGCAGCTTGAGTGGACCGAGGAAGGCTGGGAGCAGGCGCACGAGCAGGCGGCAGCAAGGTCCGCCGAGCTCAACAGTGACTCCCAGGCCCTCCAGGAACTCCGCTTCGAGGCCTTCGACGCACACGCAACGAAGAAGCGCGAACTGGCCGCGGCTGAGCAGGAACTCGTGTCGCTGAAGACGCGCAAGTCGCTGCTGCCGCCGTCGAGCATTGAAAACCGGGCCGCGATTGCCGCCGCCACCGGCATCCCGGATGACCGGATGCCGTTCGCCGGCGAACTGATGGACCTCGCCGAGGGGCAGGAGAAGTGGCGCCCGGCCGCCGAGCGGGCACTCCGCAACCTTGCCACCACGCTGCTGGTGCCGGGCGAGCACTTCGCCGCGGTCACCCGGTACCTCAACGATCACGCCGTGCGCGGCGCGCTGCGGGCGGTGGACGTGTCCAAGCCGCTTTCAGGCGGCGCGCTGGCGCTTGAGGACGTGCGCGACGGCGACCTGCTGACCAAGCTGGACATCCTCACCACGGGCGTCGCGGCCGAGGCAGGTTCCTGGATCCGTGAGCGCATCGCGCTGGACTTCGCCTACCCCTGCGTAGAGGACCCGGACGAGCTGGCCTCACTGGACCGCGGCCTCAGCCTGGGCGGCGTGGTGAAGCGCAACCGCCACACCGTGGAAAAGGACGATCGCTTCACCGGCCGGCAGGATTACGTCCTCGGGTTCGACAACGCCGCCAAGCTGGAACTTGTTGCCGGGCAGGCGGAGGACCTGCGGCAGGAAGTGGGCAAGGCGGCAGAGCTGGCGCAAAGCCGGGAAGACTCGCACCAGGGCATGGCCCGGCAGCTTGAGGCCCTGCGCCGCATCGCTGAGGACCACCGTTCCTGGGACCAAGTGTCGGCGGCGGTCGCGGCCGAGGAACTCGCACGGCTTGAGCAGCGGCTGAAAGACGCCCTCGCGGCACAGGCGGACCTGGAACCGCTGCGCGCCGGCATCGAGGAGGTGCGGCAGAAACACCAGTCCAGCACCGAGGCCGCCGCCGTCCTGCAGAGCGAGTACAAGGCACTGGACCGGCAGCTGAGCGCTGCCGATTCCCTGCTGGAAGGTGCCCGCCAGCGCCTCTCCCAGGCGCCGCCGTCGGACGCCACCGTCACTGCCCTGGAACCGTACTTTGCCGATTTCGGCGATGTGACAGAGATGCACGAGCTGGACAACCTTTCCAACCGGGTGCGCACCGCCCTGCTGGCGGAACTGCACACGGCCGAGTCCCGCGGGCAGGCCACCGCCGAACGGCTTACACGCATCTTCGAGGCGTTCGTGCGTGACTGGGGGAGCGCCATCTCGGCAGACCACGGCACCACGATCGGTGCTGCCGGCGAGTTTGAGACGCGCTATCACGCGATTGTGAGCGACGGCCTCCCCGCCCAGGAAGCGGAGTTCCGCCAGTTCTTCAACCAGCGCACGCACGAGTCCTTCAGCACGCTCCTGCACCTGCTGGATGAGGAGCGGCGCTCCATCACCAGCCGCATCCTGCCGCTCAACGGCATCCTGTCGCAGGTCAACTTCCACGAGGGGAGCTTCCTTGAACTGGACATCAAGCAGACGCTGCCTCCTACGGCCAAGCAGTTCAAGGACGCAATCCAGAACGCCCTGAAGGCCCGGCATACCCGCCCGGCCAAATCCGAAGCGTCCAGGAAAGTCGCCACAGGCTTGGAAACAGGCTTGGAAACAGGCGTGGAAGCAGGCGGGGAAAGGGACGACGACGCCGAGCTCACCGCCCGCTACAAGTCGCTGGAGACGCTGGTGAAGCGGCTGGGCTCGCAGGCGCCGGAGGACCGGCGGTGGAGGGCCGAGGTGCTGGACGTGCGCGGGCACCTGTTCATCCAGTGCAAGGAGCACCGCGAAGTTGCCGGGCCGGCGTCGGGCAAAAAGGGCGGCGCCAAAAAGTCCGAGGTGTTTATGCACGCGGATACCGGATCCATGTCCGGCGGGGAGCGCCAGCGGTTCACGGCCTTCATTATGGCTGCCGCACTGAGCTACCAGCTGGGCATCGCGGAGCAGGGCTTCACCACGTACGGCACCGTGATGATGGATGAGGCCTTTGTGCTGGCTTCCGAGGAGTTCGCCGGCGCCGGGATCAAGGCGCTGCACGAGTTCGGGTTCCAGCTGCTGCTGGCCGCCCCCGAGAACGTCATTGACCTCTCCCGGCACCTTGGCTCCGTCACCGAAATCCTCCGGGACAAGCGCACCAACCGCTCGGGAGTGCTCACAGCACCGGTCATCACACCGCGGCCGGGTGAAGAGGGGGCATGGCGGTCGGAAGCGAACCCGGTGGACATCGTCCTGCGTTAGCAGGCACCCGCCGGGCCGCTTTATAACAAATCGATGGAATTATTGTCTAAGCTCTGGTGAGGGGTATTTCTGCTGTGCCACTCTGGGCTTTACCACCTCATCCGCCTGAGTAAATCCCATAGGTACTACGGAATGCTGGGTTCCGCCCTGTTCCCCAAGAGAATGATGGCGTCCTCTTGAAAGGCCCTCCCATGCGCCCAGCGCAACGCGTGAAATTCCTCCTGGCAGCGGGCACCGCAGCGGTACTGTTCCTCTCGGCCTGCGCGGCAGGCGGTCCGGCAGGGAGTGGGAGCACCCCCGAAAGCCCTGCCGTCCAGGCACCCACGGCTAGCCAGCCGCCGTCGTCCGCTCCCGCCTCCACCGCTCCCGCCGCCGCCCTGTCAACCTTCACCTTCCCGGATGGCCGGCTCTCGTTCCAGCACCCGGTCGACTGGCGGGTTGAGCTCTTCGAGGCATCCGCCTCGCCGTTCGTGGGGACTGCTTCGGTGTACGATCCCGCCGGCCAGTTGCGGGTCAGCGTATACACCGGAGAAATCGCCGACGTCGTGGCCAGCTCTGCTGCCCGGACCGTACTCGAGACTGACCCGGTGCCGGGACTGGTGGGGAAGTCCGTGCCGACGCCCCATTCGTCGTTCTTCGTGGACCGCAGCGGCGACACCGCACAATACCGCATGGGGCTCACTCCAGGGCTGCCCGTCTCGCCGGACGGGAAGGTGCTCGGCGGGGGCAGGACTGTGTCCTTCGTCATGAAAGGGAATAAGGCACGGAAACGTTGCGTAATGAACCGGAGGGTAGGCTAGCCTTACTTAAGTTCGCTTCATGACTTAAGGAGTTCCGTGACTTCCCCCCTCTTCCCCGGGCCCAGCGCCACGCGCCGCACGCTGTTCACATCAGCCGGCAAGGCCACGGCCGTCCTGGCCGCCGCGGCACTCACCCTGTCCGCCTGCTCCACCGGGC
>NZ_JBJURL010000107.1:0-10945 GCF_046097905.1 Pseudarthrobacter sp. NKDBFgelt
CCGCGAGGATCGGCGCAGGCCTGGCAGCCCCCGCCGCTGGCTCGCCGGAGTCGCGGCTGCCGCCGCCATAGCTTTGGGCGGCGTCGGCGTCGGGTCCTACCTGGCAGACCAGAACGATCCCCTCAACCAGGTGGTCCGCGCCGGTGACCTGCGGGAAGCATCGGTGGACGTGGCCGGTGGCGGCACAGCGACCCTCCTGATTTCCTCATCGGAGGACGCCGCCGTCGTCAAGATGAACGGCGTTCCCGCCCCGCCAGCGGGGAAGGTGTACCAGATGTGGCTGATCCCCAAGGATGGCTCGGCGCCGGTGTCCCAGGGCCTGATGGATGAGGAAGCCCTGTCAAAGCCCGCCGTGGTGGAGGGGATCTCCTCTGCCGCAGCGCTCGGGATCACTGTTGAGCCGGCGGGCGGATCCCAGTCCCCCACCCTGCCCACCGTTGCCGCTGCCCCGCTGGGGGCATAAGGCACAAGCCCGGGAAGACGCAAAAAGCGCCCCGTTCCATTCCGTCAAGGGAAGGAACGGGGCGCTTTCGCTGTTGAGTCCTCAGAAGCCGGCTATGGTCCCGGGTCCGTTGACAGCCACCACGTGGAAGGCCTCAGCGCTCCTTCCGTCCGCAAGGCCCGCCCGGCCAGCATTGTCCCGCATGCCCCGCCGGACGGTTGCCTCCATGGCGTCCACGTCGGGGTGCTGGCTGACATGGACATGGATCGCCCCGAGCTTGGACTCCACGTGCTCCGTGACATCCACGAAGTGGTTTTCCCGCTCCTCGGGCCCGGCGTAAAGCCACAGCCACGGGAGTTTGTAGGCGTCCAGGCCGGCCTCGGCGAGTTCCGGGTAGGCGAAGGGGTTTTCCACGGCCGGGTATACCGCGCGGGTTACGGCCTCCCCCACCGCGAGATGGTCCGGGTGGCTCTTCTGGATTCGTTTCCAGTTCCGTTCCGGGTGCATGGACAGCACGACGTCGGGACGGAGTTCCCGGATCAGCCTCACCACGCCCTTCATCACCTCGTGAGACGGTTCAAGGTAGCCGTCCCGCTGGTGGAGGTAATGGATGTCGGTAACCCCCACCAGTTCGGCGGCACGGCGCTGTTCGGCGTCGCGAAGGGCGATGATGTCGGCTCGGTGCACAGGATCAAAGCCGCCTGCGTCGCCGTCGGTCATGATGCAGTAGCTGACCTGGACGCCCGCCGCCGTCCAGGCAGCGATGGTGCCGGCAGCACCAAAATCGATGTCGTCGGGGTGCGCCGCAAAACAGAGCACCCGCCCAACCCGGTGTTCGTCCGGGTTGAACGGGCTCTGTGCCTGCTGGGGAAAGACAGTCAAAGAATCAGCCTTTGCGTTTCTTGATCTCTGCCGTGGCCTGCGGGAGGACGTCGAACAGGTCACCGACGATGCCGAAGTCCGCGATCTCGAACACCGGGGATTCGGCATCCTTGTTCACGGCAACGATGACCTTGGCCGTCTGCATTCCGGCCTTTTGCTGGATGGCCCCGGAGATGCCCGCCGAGATGTAAAGCTGCGGGGACACGGTCTTTCCGGTCTGCCCCACCTGCGCGTCGTGGCTGATCCAGCCGGCGTCGGTGGCCGCACGGGAGGCGCCTACTGCTGCTCCGAGGGCATCGGCCAGTTCCTCCACCGGCCCGAAGTCCCCGTCCAGGCCGCGTCCGCCGGCTACCACGATCCGTGCGTCCGTGAGGTCCGGGCGCCCGCTGGCAACCTTCTGTTCCCGGGCGGTGATCCGGGCCGCGGCGCTGACAGCAGGAACGTCAACGGTGACCGTCTCCAGTGCAGCCGGGGCGGCAGCGGGTACGGGGACCACATTGTTCGCCTTCACGGTCAGGACGCTCACCGGAGTCCCGGCCTTGCAGGCGGTGTTGTAGGAGCCAGCCAGGACAGACTTGTGCGCGGTGCCGTCGGCATCTACG
Organism: Pseudarthrobacter sp. NKDBFgelt; assembly: GCF_046097905.1. Classification (NCBI taxonomy): domain Bacteria; kingdom Bacillati; phylum Actinomycetota; class Actinomycetes; order Micrococcales; family Micrococcaceae; genus Pseudarthrobacter; species Pseudarthrobacter sp. NKDBFgelt. The sequence continues at coordinate 1,927 of NZ_JBJURL010000107.1, forward strand.
GCCACGACGTCCGTAATGACGCCCGCGTTGAGGCGGATTCCTGCCCGTGCAGCAATTTCCTTGCCCTCGGGCGAGTTGTCGAGCAGGACAATATTGGCACCGGCCTGCCCAGCGGCAGCGGCCAGGTAGGCCGCTTTGGGTGCAACCAGGAAATCATCAAGGTCCTCGGCCGAGGGAAGCAGCACCGTGCCGATGCCGTACTCCGCAAAGGCGGCCGCAACTTCGTCGTGCAGCTTTCCGTTGAGGGCAACCGCTGTTTCCCCGAGGGCGCGGCCCAGGGTGAGCAGCTCGAGGCTGCTCTTCTTGAGCGACGTGCCGGGGTTGTCAATGAATACAAGTACTTTTGCCATGTCTGTGGTCCCTCTTAGAGCAGCTTCTGGGCGGCCAGGAAGTCAACGAGCTTGATACCCGCGTCGCCTTCGTCGGTGATGATGGTGCCGGCGGTCCGGGGCGGACGTTCCTCGGCGCTGAGCACGCTGGTCCAGGACCCCGCGTGTCCAACCTGCGCCGGGTCCACCCCGATGTCAGCCAGGGAGAGGGTGGTGATGCTCTTGCGCTTGGCAGCGATGATGCCCTTGAAGTTGGGGTAGCGCGGCTCGTTAATCTGGTCTGTCACCGAGACCACAGCCGGCAGCGGCGCCTCCACTGTCTCGGAGGACGTGTCGGCGTCCCGGCGTGCGGTGAGCCGGCCGCCGTCGACCTCCAGCGACGACGCGAAGGTGACCTGCGGCAGATCCAGGCGCTCCGCAAGCTGCGCGGGGACCAGTGAGGTTTCCCCGTCGGTTGACGCCATTCCGGTGAGGACCAGGTCCACGGGCGCGTCGCTGCCCAGGTGCCGGATGGCGGCGGCGAGCGCCAGCGACGTGGCCGCGGCGTCTGAACCTGCCAGGGCGCCATCGGTGAGGTGCACACCCTCGGTTGCACCGATCTGCAGCGCCTTTTTGATGGCGTTGACGGCTCCCGAGGGGCCCATGCTCAGCGCGATGACCTGGTTTCCCGCCTTGGATCCGCCACGGGCTTCGGCCAGCTGCAGCGCCGCCTCTAGGGCGTATTCGTCAAGCTCGGACAGGATGCTCTCGTCCCGGTCAGTTGTGTAGCCCTCACCGGTGAGGTGGCGGTCAAACTGGGCGTCCGGTACATGCTTGACCAGGACGATGATCTTCAATGTATCTTCCACTGTGTTTACAGCAGCCTTCCATGCTTGTGGACAGCCAGCCGGGTGAGGTCATGGCCGCGGAATGCCCGGCATGCGGGTAGCTCCTAGCTAACCATATAGGCGCGCCCCGGCGCCCTCTTCCGTTAACGCCTGTGTCAGCGCTCCCCCGGCCGCTGTCCGCTGCGGATGCATCACGACGGCGGCGCCCGCCAGGTGGGGACGCCGCCGTCGTGTGTTCGGCCGGGGTGTGCTGTTGGCGCCGTGCTAGCTGGCGGCGGCGCCCAGTGTGACGTCGAACGTTTGTTCCTTGCCGTTCCGCATGACAGTGATCCTGACGCTGGACCCGGCGGGCTGTTCCCGGACCGCCGCGGTCAGCTGCTCCGGTTCCCCGATGGCGAGGTCGTTGAACTTGGTGATCACGTCGCCCACCTTGATCCCTGCCTTGCCCGCCGCAGAGTCCGCCTCCACGGTGGCAACATCCGCGCCCACCGAGAACCCTGAAGCGGCACTCGAGGCGGTCTTCTTCTTCACACTGACACCCAGTTGGCCATGCGAGGCCTTGCCGGTGTCAATGATCTCCTGCGCCACCCGCTTGGCATGGTTGATGGGGATGCTGAAGCCAACTCCGATGTTTCCGCTGGTTGAGGATGCACTGGATCCCGCGGATGCGATGGCGACGTTGACGCCGATAACCTCACCGCTGCTGTTAACCAGGGCGCCGCCGGAATTTCCCGGGTTGATGGCGGCGTCAGTCTGGATGACATTAATGGAGATCTCGCCCTGCTCAGCAGTCTGCTGGCTCTGGCCCCCGCCCGGAGGCGCGAACTGGAATCCGCCTTCGTCATCGCCCTCGGCGTTGTCCCCCTCTTCGGGGGCGGCCGCGGAGGCGACACTGATGGTCCTGTTCAGCGTTGAAACGATGCCATCGGTCACGGTGCCGGTCAGGCCTAGCGGCGAGCCGATGGCGATGGCGGTGTCCCCCACATTCAATTTTCCTGAATCGCCCAGGGTGGCAGGGGTCAGGCCGTTGGCGTTATCCACCTTGATCACGGCCAGGTCAGACAACGGGTCTGTGCCAACGAGTTTGGCGGTGAGGACCTTGCCGTCACTTGTCCGCACTTCGAGGGCAGCGTCGGCCGTCTGGCCATCCAGGGTAACGACGTGGGTGTTGGTCAGGATGTGCCCCTGGTCGTCCAGAATAATTCCGGAGCCGGTGCCGCCGGAGCCGCCGCTTGAGGCACTGATGGTCACCACGCTGGGCGACGCCTTCACGGCGGCTGCCGTAATGGCGTTCACATTGTCCTTGTTATTGACGATGACTGTCCCGGGCTGGCTGTTGCTGCTCACTGCGGCACCCGAACCGGCGTTGCCGAACAGTTCCGCGGAACCGACGGTGGCCACTCCCCCTCCCACCAGTCCGGCCGCAAGGATGCTGGCCACGAGGGTGCCCACGCCGAATGTCGCTTTCCGGCGCGGCGCGTCCTTGGGGTTGGGCGCGAAGGCAGTCCCGCTGTGGACGCTGCCGGCGCCGAGGTCGGTTGCGCCGTGGTCCTGGCCGGAGTACTGGCTTTCCTGACGGTTTTGGCTGGCGTAGCCGTAACCGGCGTGGGGCGCCTGGTACTGGCCGGGCGCCTGCGGGGCGGCCGGGTCCTGCCCGGCCGCGTGCTGCCCGCCGTAGAAGGGCTGTCGCTGGGGATAGACGGGACGCTGGGCTCCGGGGAGTTCCTGGGTGGGGTTGGTGCCCTGCTGCTCAATGCGGTCTGTGGGGTACTGGCGGGGGCCGGACCCATTCGCCCCGGGATCACCTGCCGATTGCTCCCCCGCAGCGGGCTCCCCTGCCTGTCCGGCGTGTTGCCCCCAGGGATCCTGCCGGTCCTGGCCGCTGTTCCGCGAAGCCGGACCCGGCGTCTGGTTCTCAGTCATGGGACTTCCTTTCATCCTCGTCTGCATTAACTATGGACTCCCTGGCTGGAACAAGCTCGGATGTTTGCTGAGAGCTTCCTGAGGGCCCGTCGCTGACCCGCTGAGGTGTGGCCCGCCGTTTCGCTGCTGGCATATTCGGGCCGATGGACTGGTTGTGGGGTGCACCATAGAATCAAGATGAATTGCCACAGCGACCTGCGGCTTCACACCAAGCGTGGGGGCGCTGCTGGATTCTGAGACGACTGATTCGTCCCGAATCGGTGTCAGGCGTGCTGAAGGGTTGCACATGCGGTCAAAGTTCAAACGTTTATTCGCCGTGATCGGCCTTACCGCCTTCCTGGCGTTGCCCGCCTCCGCGGCCTGGGCCGAGGATCCGGTCACCATTCCCTCCGGCCAGAACATCGTGGACAACGCGAATGTACTCGGAAGCCGCGAGGGCGAAGTCCAGGAAGCAATCCAGAAGCTGCTAAAGGACGACAAATACAACCTCTATGTCATCACCGTGGACAGGTTCACCAACCCAACTGTGCCGGCAGACTGGGCCGCAGCCGTTGCCACGCAGAAAGGCATGGGCAGGTCCGACGCCATCCTCGCAATAGCCAAAGACGACGGCAAATTCAGCTTTGTCCTGAACTCTGCGAGCCCCATTAAGTCCAAGCAGGGGGCTATAAGCCAGAACGCGGTCACGGCCAACCTGGCCGGTGGAAATCCCGATTTCGCCCAGGCAGCAATTGATACAGCAGCGGCGATCGGAGATGCCGCCAGTGGGGGCAGCGGCAACGTCCCCTCTGATGAAGGTGCTGGCGCGGCTGTCCTCGTAGGAACGGGCGTAGTAGCTGCCGGTGGCGCCGGTGCGTACCTCTACTTCCGCAACAAGCGCAAGAAGGCCGCCGGCCAGGCAGCCAACGCCAGCTACGGTCCGCAGGGGGCTGAGCTCGATCCGCTGGCGTCGCTGAGCATCGAGGAACTTCGCCGCAAGGGAGGCTCCCTCCTGATCGAGGCGGACGATGCCATCAAGTCCAGCGAGCAGGAACTCATGTTCGCCCAGGCACAGTATGGTGATTCCGCCGTCGGCAATTTCACCAAGGCGCTGCACGAGGCCAAGGCCCACCTGAGCGAATCCTTCAAGCTGCAGCAGCAGCTGGACGATCACATCCCGGACACTGAAGAGCAGCAGCGGACGTGGCTCGGCGAGATCATCCGCCGGTCAGAGGCCGCACTGTCATCCCTCCAGGAGCAAAAGGCGGACTTCGACTCCCTGCGTGAACTTGAGAAGAATGCACCGCAGGCCCTGGCAGCTGTCAACGCGGGAGCCCGCGAGGCAGACGCGAAGATCTCCAGCGCAGAAGGGTCCCTCACCTCCCTTCGCGCCAAATATGCCGAAAGTGCCCTGACCCAGGTTTCTGACAACATCCTGCAGGCCAAGGAACGCCTGGCATTTGTCCAGAACGCCACCGCCACCGCGCAGCAGAAGCTGGCTGAGGGCGAGGCCAGTCTTGCCGCTGTAGCAGTCCGCGCAGCCGAAGAGAGCCTGCACCAGACGAACGTCCTCCTGGACGCCATCGCCAAGGTTTCCTCCAACCTGGATGAAGCCCGGAACAGCCTCGAGAGTGCAGTAGTTGACACCTCCCAGGACCTCGCTCAGGCACGGGCCATGATCCAATCGGGCGCCCACCCCGAGCTCGCCGGTCCGGTGGCCGGAGTTGAAAACGCCCTCGCGCAGGTGAAGGCGGAGATCCAGGGCGGCAAGATCGACCCCATTGCCACGCTGCAGCGGGTTGAGACTGCCCACCAGTCGCTGGACCAGGCGCTCAGCGGCATCAGGGACCAGCAGGAACAATCCCGCCGGGCGCAGGCCTCGCTCCAGCAGACCATCATGTCTGCCCAGGCCCAGATCAGCGCAACCTCGGACTACATCACCGCCCGCCGCGGCGGTGTGGGGACAGAGGCACGCACACGCCTGGCGGAGTCGCAGCGGAACCTGGATTACGCACTGTCCATTGCACGCACCGATCCTGTGACCGCCCTGACCTACGCCCAGCAGGCGCACGCCCTGGCCGCGCAGGCAGCCCAGCTGGCCCAGGCCGATGTTGACCACTTTGGCGGCTACGCCAACCAGGGCTACGGCCGCGGCGGGATGTTTGGCGGAGGCGGCGGCGGAGGCCTCGGCGGCGCCATCCTGGGCGGCATCCTGATTAACTCCATCCTGAATGGAGGCGGCGGCGCGGGCTGGGGCGGTGGCCACAGCGACGGCGGCGGCTGGGGCGGCGGAGATTTCGGCGGAGGAGACTTTGGCGGAGGCGACTCCGGAAATTTCTGATCGCCGCAGGCTAGCACCGGCCCGAAACCCGGCGCCCCCTCACAAGCCGCAACACAACTGTTCACTGATTTCAGTGGTCACCACAGAGCAGGACGAAAGGTAGCAACATGGTTAAGCAGTCCATCTTTGGCCGTATCGCGCAGCTGGCTAAGGCAAACATCAATACTTTGCTGGACAACGCTGAGGATCCCCAGAAGATGCTGGACCAGATGGTCCGGGACTACACGAACAACATTGCTGAGGCTGAGTCCGCCGTGGCGCAGACCATCGGCAACCTGCGGATGCTCGAGGACGACTACCGCGAGGACGTCAAGAACGCACAGGACTGGGGCAACAAAGCCCTTGCGGCCTCACGGAAGGCGGACGAGTACCGGGCCAGCGGCGACACTGTTGATGCCGAGAAGTTCGACAACCTTGCCAAGGTGGCCCTGCAGCGCCAGATGTCCGCCGAGAATGAGGCCAAGGGGGCAGAACCCAGCATCGCCTCCCAGCGCGAAGTGGTGGACAAGCTCAAGTCCGGCCTGGACCAGATGAAGGGCAAGCTCAACGAGCTGACCAGCAAGCGGAACGAGCTGGTGGCCCGGTCCAAGACCGCTGCAGCCCAGTCCCAGGTCCACGACGCCATCAAGAGCATCGATTTCATGGATCCCACCAGCGAAGTGGGCCGCTTCGAGGAAAAGATTCGCCGCGAGGAGGCCAAGGTCCTTGGCCAGCAGGAACTCGCAGCTTCCAGCCTGGACGCGCAGTTCAACCAGCTGGAGGACCTCGGTGAGCAGGTTGAGATCGAGGCCCGCCTGGCGGCGCTGAAGTCCGGCAACTCGTCAAAGCCGGCCCTCGGCGCGGCAGGTTCGGCAGCAACAGCCTCAACGGTGGATGAAGCAGACTTCGACAAACTCTGACCGGGGGCGGGACGTACCACCTGCCAAAGAAGCAACAGGTAGGGCCGGGGCCATCGATGGCCCCGGCCCTACCTGTCCCTGCCGGTGTGTAGCGTGGTTGCATGGCTTCTTCCACTGAGACTTCCATCGTCTGGCTCCGCGACGACCTTCGGCTTGATGACAACCCCGCGCTTTCCGAAGCAGTCGCGCTCGGAATGCCCCTGACGGTCGTCTACATCCTGGACGAGGAGTCCGAGGGCGTCCGGCCGCTTGGAGGAGCCACGAAGTGGTGGCTGCACCACTCCCTCGCCTCACTCGCGGGTGCGCTGGAAGCCAAAGGCTCCAGCCTGCTCCTCCGCCGCGGGCCAGCCGAGGAGATCATCAGGGAACTCGCCGCCGAAACCAACGCCCGGCACCTGTTCTGGAACCGCCGCTACGGCCAGCCCGAGCGCACTGTGGACGCCGCTGTCAAGGCGTGGGCCACTGAGAATGGTTTACAGGCCTCGAGCTACCAGGCAAACCTCCTGTTTGAGCCCTGGACTGTCCGGACAGGCGCCGGCGGGCCGTATAAGGTGTTCACGCCGTTTTGGCGGGCCTGCCTTGCCGGCGCTGATATCCGCGACCCCCTCCAGGTTCCGGGAACGCTGCCGGCGCCTCCGAAGCGAACCGGGACCGCGCAGGCGGGTGACAGACTTGATGGCTGGGAACTCCTGCCCTCCGCCCCCGACTGGAGCGGCGGACTCGCTGCTGTGTGGGACCCGGGCGAGGACGGCGCCCGGCGCCGGCTCGAAGATTTCCTGGACGGGCCGGCGGAGGAATACGGGACGGGCCGGAACATCCCCGGCGTGGAAGGTACCAGCCGGCTCTCACCCCACCTGCGGTTCGGCGAGGTCAGTCCCTTCCGCGTGTGGCGGCAGATCCGCCGTCGCTATCCGAACAAGGTGCCTGCCGACGTCGGCATCTTCCGTTCGGAGCTTGGCTGGCGGGAATTCTGCTGGCACCTTCTGTACACCAACCCGGATCTTGCCACCCGCAACTACCGTCCGGACTTTGACCGGTTCGAATGGGAGAAGCCCGGCAAGGATGAACTGGAAGCCTGGCAGCAGGGGCGGACCGGGTATCCGTTTGTCGATGCAGGCATGCGCCAGCTGTGGCAAACCGGCTGGATGCACAACCGGGTGAGGATGGCCGCGGCCTCTTTCCTGGTCAAGAATCTCCTGACGGACTGGCGCGTCGGGGAAACCTGGTTCTGGGACACCCTCGTGGACGCGGACGCGGCCAGTAATCCCGCCAATTGGCAGTGGGTTGCCGGCTCAGGGGCAGATGCCTCACCGTACTACCGGATTTTCAACCCCGTCACCCAAAGCAAGAAATTCGACGCCGCCGGCACCTACCTGCGCCATTTCATCCCCGAGCTGGCGGACTTGGACGGAAAGGCTATCCACGAGCCCTGGAAGTCGGGCGTGGAACTGGCGGAGTATCCGCGGCCGCTGGTGGATCTGCCCGAGTCCAGGGAGCGGGCCCTTGAGGCCTATCAGAAGCTCAGGGACAGCTGACCCGCTCCAGGGGCAACCGCAGCCGCCCCGCGCCCGTCAGCGGCTGACCTTGCCCATCAGGGAGGCGATGGGCCGCAGGAACAACGGGCGGGCCAGGAACCAGGCGGCCACCATTACCACAACCGAGGCGAGGAACACCCAGAAACCAAACCACCCGTCGTCGTCGCGCACGCCGTACATGTGGTTAAGGTTGCGCAGGGCTCCCGTGGCGAGCACCAGGAAGACGTGCACCGCGATGAAGGCCACGAAGTAGATCATCACCGGGAAGTGGACGGCGCGCGCCCACTCGATGGGGAACGCCTTGTTGAGGCCGGCAGCCTTCCTGGGCCAGGCACCGGACATCCGCAGGCCCGTGATGAAGGCCAGCGGAGCGGCAATGAAGACTGTGGCGAAGTACGAGAGCAGCTGCAGCGCGTTGTAGTTGACCCAGCCGTTTTCCGTGGGCCAGTCCAGGGATGCGTACTGCAGTGCCGCGGAGAGCGCGTTGGGGAAGACGTCCCAGCTGGTGGGAACAATCCGCATCCACTGGCCAGTGGCAAAAAGCAATACCGCGAAGATCAGGCCGTTCAGGATCCACAGGACATCCAGCGTCAGGTGGAACCACAGCTCGAGGCTGATCTTGGTGGGCGGGTTCTTCGTCTTGATCAGGCCCTTGTTGTTCCGTGTCCAGTGCCCGCTGGGGCGGGTGGTGGTCCGCACCTGCCACCCCGTGCGGATAATCAGCAGCAGGAAGAACGCGTTCAGGAAGTGCTGCCATGCAAGCCAGGCAGGAAAGCCCACAGGAGCGTTGTCCGGAAGCTCTGAGTGGCCCGGATAGTCCCCCACGAAGGAAGCCACGGCAGGCAGCCCCATCAGCCACCTGGCAACCAGCACCACCAGGACCAGCCCTCCGAGGACGGCGGGCACCGCCCAGTAGAGTCGCGACCGCTGACCCGCCGCGGTACGGGGCTTCTTCGTGGGTGTGGACATCGAACAACATTCCTCTCGAGAATGACTGGCCAAGTGCTCACTACGTGTGAGGCTCTGCGAAAGAGAATACTAGGAACTGCACGTATCCACGGAAAAAAGAAGACCCCGGCCGGCTGGTAGGCCGGTCGGGGTCTTCACATAGTTGCGGGGACAGGATTTGAACCTGTGACCTCTGGGTTATGAGCCCAGCGAGCTACCGAACTGCTCCACCCCGCGT
>NZ_JBJURL010000108.1:0-10836 GCF_046097905.1 Pseudarthrobacter sp. NKDBFgelt
TACAGCAGGCTGCCCAGCTCATCGAGGCTAATCTCAGCGATTGGCTGAAATTGCGGCAGTGGGAGCCAGATGTTCTCTCCAGCAGGTACCCCGCCGGCAGTTCGCTGCTCCAGCGCCGCGGCTCGCGGACCACGAACTGCGTGGCCAGCTGCTCGGGGGTAAGAAGGCTGTTGGGCTCGGGCGACGGGCCCCATTGTCCGCTGCCGTGCGGGTACAGCGGATCCTGGACATGGACGCCCGTGACCGAGAACTCCGGGAACTGGGCGGGGTCGCCGATTGATTCGAAACCGCTCATCACCCACGCATGGCGGCCGCTCCACATGACCAGTCCCACCGGCCGGCCCGTGTCAGCGATGGCGCGTGCCGCCGTCTGGAGGGCAGACCCGTAGTCGGCGATGCTGACCACTTTGTACGGCCCCATGCCCACTTCCGTCAGCACCTGCGCCCAGCCGAGGGGGTTGGCGCCGTTGAAGGAATTGGAGGACCGTGCCCGTGCCATTTCCCACAGTTCACCCTGCTGGGCGGAATCGGCCCAGGTGCCGCCACCGGTGTCGTCAACGAGGTTGTGCGCCATCTGGATGCTCGCCGCAACGCACCAGTCAAAGGTGTACTGCGGCACGAAGTCACCCTCCTGGTAGAGGTTGAACGCGTAAGGCTGGGGGACCGGGGGTGGTGCGGGGGCCGGCGGCGGAGGTGCTGGTGTGGGCGTGGCGGTGGGAACCGGAGCGGTGGTCCCCTGCGGGGCGAGGGCAATGCCCGTTGCGGAGGGCTGTGCAGGGGAGGCAGGTGCCGGCTGTGCGGGGGAGGCCGGGACCGTTTGCCCGGCGGGCGCTTCGTTGACGCCGACGGCGGGCGCGCAGGCCCCGAGGCAGGTCGCCAGGGCGACGAGCCAGGCAAGGAGACGGGGACGGGCGCCGGTCATGATGGGATCAGTCTAGCGCGGGCCCCTCCCGCTGTCCGGTGGGGCCGCTTAGCCTCAGAACGCGTAGCGGACGCGGCAGTACGGCGCGATCTTTTCAATCAGCGCCGTCAGCTGGTTCACGTAGCGTGCCTTGGTCCCCGAGCGGTAGCGGACGTTGGTGAAGCCGTTGGAGGAGATCTTGGACTCCTGGAGGTCCGGGCGCCACAGCACATCCTCGGCCTGCGGATGCCAGCCGAGGTTGACCTCGTGCAGCCGCTCGTTGTGGGTCAGGAAAATGACTTCCGCCGCGAGCTGGGCTTTTGCGGCGGAGCTGAGGGTGCGGTCCAGCTGGCGCAGCAGTTCCGCCCAATCGCTGAGCCACGTGTCCGTGATGATGACGGGGGAGAAGTTCACATGCACCTCGTAGCCGGCATCAACGAAGTCATTGATGGCGGCCATCCGGTCGGCCACGGGGGAGGTCCTGACGTCGATGGACTTCGCCAGGGCCGCGGGCATGAGGGAGAACCGGATCCGGGTGTGTCCGCCGTGGTCCCAGCCGAGCATCGCCGGGTTGACGAACTTGGTGGCAAAGGACAGCTTGGCGGTGGGCAGGTCGCGGAAGAGCGTGACGAGGTCCTCCACGTTGTCGCTGATCAGGGCATCGACCGAGCAGTCGCTGTTCTCGCCGTTGTCGTACACCCAGAGCTCGGGGTCGCACTGGTTGGGCTCCAGCTTGATGCCCTGGCGGGTGACGTGCCGTTCAAGGGCCCTGGAAATCTGGTCGATGTTCGCGAACACGGTCACCGGATTGCTGTACCCCTTGTGCCGCGGCACGTAGCAGTAGGCGCATGCCATGGCGCAGCCGTTAGCTGTTGAAGGGGCAATGAAGTCAGCTGACCGGCCGTTGGGCTTGACGGACAGCGCCGTTTTGACGCCCAGGACCAGCGCCTCGGTTTTGATCCGGGACCAGCGCGGCACGTTCGTTTCCTCCCCGTGCAGCTCCGGGATGTTCCAGTGGCTGTCAACAAGCACGACGTCGGCGTCCGGCCAGCGTCCGACGATGTCCTTGCCCCGGGGCAGTTCCAGGGCGGCAGGTTGGGCATAGATGCGCCGGATCTGCAGCAGCCGGTTGAATTCCATGGCTCCATCCTCGCAGGAGGTCCTAGCCCGCCAGTATCCGCTCCAGCCGCTCCACTCCGGACTGCTCAAAGGCGGAGTCACCTATTTTGTGGGCCCAGACCACGGTCCCCAGGGCGTGGTTCAGGTTTTCCAGCTGCCACACGTCGGCTGCGGCGCTGTTGGGGTGCTTCCCCAACCCGCTGTAGAAGGCCTCCGCCAGGGCGGGGCGCCCCAGGAACTGCTGGTGGGTGAGGCGGACCAGGTCATGGACCCAGGGTCGGGCGTCGGCCCGCCCGAAGTCGATTACTTTGATTTTGCCCCCGTCCACCAGCCAGTTCCTGGGCTGGTAGTCACCGTGGGTGGTCACCAGCTCCACGGGGGCCGGTGTGATGCCGGCCAGTTCCCCAGCGGCCCGGGCGCGCAGGCCGGCGGCCAGGAGTCCTTCAGCCGAGCTGATGAGCAGCTGTGTCTGGTAGGCGATCTTCTTCGTATAATCGGCCGAGGTCCCGGCCGGGCGGTGCAGCCGTGCCAGGAGCGCTCCGGCCTGGCGGTACGTTTCGGGGCGGTACTCGGCAGCGGATCCACCCACCGGCGTTCCGGTCAGGAATTCCGTCACAAGGATTCCCGCCTCTGCCGAAGCCTGCCTGAGCACGGGGGTTGTGCCGTGAAGGCCGGGCAAGCCCGGGGCGAGGGCGGCGATCTCCCGCCCGATATGGTGGCTGGTGGTGCTGGCCTTGACGATGAAGCTCCCGCCGCCGGGCGTGGACACGTGGAGCACGGAGGTGTCCTGCAGGGGCCAGGAGTAGTCCTTGACCACCCTGAACGGGCCAAGCCAGGACCTCAGAAGCCGGTTCTGCTCATCTGTAACTGAAGCGGGCATCCATCAGGCTATGCTTTCCAGCGCCAGTTCCTCAACAGCAACCGCCAGGGCGCCCATGTCGAACCACTCAACCGGCAGCACGTCGTGGACGAAGGCATCAAAGTCGAAGGGGTGGCAGCGCCCGCCATGGTTCCAGTACAGGATCCAGAGGTCAACCAGGCCGCGGTCCTGCCGCTGCAGCAGGTCTCTGGCGGTGCGCCGCAGGTCATCCATAGCCAATCCTTGCTTCTGCTGCCGTCCGCCCACAAGGGCCGGTGCCAGCTGTTGGCGCAGGGACCAGGCCTTGCGGAGGGGCTGCGGGAGGGTGGGGCGGAAAAGCTACGGCATGATAGGAGGGTCATGCGGGTCTGCTCGGGTCATCGGGTTTGTTCAGGGGAGGGGAAGCAGGTTTGGAGCCTTTAACTGTCGACGGCGGAAAGGGGACGGTGGAGTTGCGTTCCGACGGCGTCATCCACCTGATCTGGGAACCCAAGGTCCGGATAGAGATCGAGGACGCGCAGGCTGCCATGGCGGCCGTCAACGAGATAGCGGGGGACCAGACGTATCCCATGCTGGTGGATATGGCGACCACCGAGGACGTCACCCGGGCGGCCCGCTCCGTGTTTTCCATCCCCTGCGCCGCCGACCGCATTGCGCTGCTGGGTGCCAGTCCGGTGGACCGGATCATCGCCAATTTCTTCCTTGGCGTGCATATCCCGCCATGTCCCACCCGCTTCTTTACCTCCCGGACCGAGTCGATGAAGTGGTTGCAGGCCGAAAACTAATTGGCTTTCGTGCTCTGCCGTACCACCAGTTCCGGCGTGAAGACCACCGAACGGTGCGTCGGGTTCCGGGATCCGACCTCTTCGGCGAGCAGCTGGATGGCGGTACGTCCCAATGCCTCCGTGGGCTGCCGGATGGAGGACAGCGGAACCACGGCGGAGACGGCGAAGTCGATGTCGTCGTAGCCGATCAGCGCGACGTCCTCCGGGATGCGGAACGTGTGGGTCATGGTCAGGGACTGCATCACGCCCAAAGCCAGGAGGTCGTTGGCGCAGAAGATGCCGTCCGGCAGTCCTTCACGGCCCCGCTCCACCAGCGAGTTGCCCACGCTGCGTCCGGCCAGGACCGTCTGCCCCTCGGACTCCAGCACCTCCAGCGTGGCGTCCGCTTCCTCCTTGACTGCACGCTGGGCGCCCTGGAAGCGGTCGGCAACCTGCCGGATGGAGGTGGGGCCGCCCACAAAGGCGAGCCGACGGCGGCCGGTGTCCAGCAGGTGCCGCGCTGCCAGGTACCCGCCGGCGTCGTCGTCCACAGCCACGGAACTGAACCTTGCCTCGTCCGCCAGCCGGTCCACCAGGACGGTGGGCACGCCGCGCTCGCGGAGGAGGTCCAGACGCTCGGTCACATCGCCCACGGGTGAGATCAGCAGGCCCTGGACCCGCTGTTCTTGGAAAAGGTCGATGTAATTGGCCTCGCGGGCGGCGTCGTGGCCGCTGTCTCCCAGCAGGACAGCACTGCCGTGGAGTGCGGCGGCGTCCTCGGCCGCACGCACGACGGCGGTGAAGAACGGGTTGCCCACATCCAGGACGATGAGCCCGATGGTGCGGCTGTGGCCCGCGCGCAGCTGGCGGGCGGCGTCGTTGCGGACAAAGCCAAGCTCGTCAATGGCCTTCAGCACGCGGTCCTTGGTCCGCTGCGAAACCCTGTCCGGGTAATTCAGCACGTTGGACACCGTGCCCACCGCCACGCTGGCATGGTTGGCGACGTCCTTGATACTGGCTGAACGATTCATGATTCTCCGTGCTGCTGCTGCTCTTTGTGGCACGCATTGAGCCCGGGGTGTGGACCGCGGGCGGGAATGCTTGACACCTGCTCAGATTCAAGAGTACTTTGAATCGTAACAATGAAACGATTCAAAGATCCGCGATTTCAGGAGAACCAAACATGAGGGTGTGTTTCCGCTCCTCGGTCCAGCCGGCCATGATCGACGAATACCGCCGGCGGCATGCCGCCGTGTGGCCGGACATGCTCCGCGCCCTCAAGGACGCCGGCTGGAACAACTACTCCTTGTTCCTCTCCGGGGACGGGCTCCTTGTGGGTTACCTGGAATGCGACGACTTCGACGCCGTCCGGGCACGCATGGCACTGACGGACGTCAACGCCCGCTGGCAGGCGGAAATGGCCACGCTTTTTGAAGACTCCGGGCAGGCTCCCGATGAAGGGTTCCAGGTCCTTGAAGAAGTCTTCAACCTTGACAGCCAGCTGGCGGCGGCCGAGTCCACCGCGAACTGACGCACACCGGCTCCAGCAGCGGGGCCCACACCACCGACCACAGCATCACGACACCGGAAAGAACCATCATGAATGACGTAGCAACGGCGCTGGGCAGGCTCGAGGAGCTTGCCATCGAGGTCCCTTCGTGGGCCTATGGAAATTCGGGGACGCGGTTCAAGGTGTTCGGCACGCCCGGCACTCCGCGCACCGTGCAGGAGAAGCTTGCGGATGCGGCGAAGGTCCACGAACTGACTGGCCTGGCTCCTACCGTTGCGCTGCACATCCCGTGGGACAAGGTGGATGACTACGCCGCCCTGAAGGAGTACGCGGCCGGTTTGGGTGTGGGCCTGGGCACGATCAACTCCAACACCTTCCAGGATGACGAGTACAAGTTCGGCTCCCTGACATCGTCCAACGAGGCGGTGCGCCGCCGAGCGATCGACCACCACCTGGAGTGCATTGAGATCATGCACGCCACGGGGTCCAAGGACCTGAAGATCTGGCTGGCTGACGGAACCAACTACCCGGGCCAGGATGACATGCGCGGCCGGCAGGATCGACTGGCCGAGTCGCTGCAGGAGATCTACGCCGCCCTGGGCGACGAGCAGCGGCTGGTGCTGGAGTACAAGTTCTTCGAGCCGGCTTTTTACCACACCGATGTTCCGGACTGGGGCACCTCCTACGCGCAGACGCTGGCCCTGGGCGAGAAGGCGTTCGTCTGCCTGGACACCGGCCACCATGCGCCGGGCACCAACATCGAGTACATCGTGATGCAGTTGCTGCGCCTGGGCAAGCTGGGCTCGTTCGACTTCAACTCGCGCTTCTACGCCGACGACGACCTCATCGTGGGTGCCGCGGACCCGTTCCAGCTCTTCCGCATCATGCACGAGGTCATCCGCGGCGGCGGGTTCGGCAAGGACTCCGGGGTTGCGCTGATGCTGGACCAGTGCCACAACCTGGAAGAAAAGATCCCGGGCCAGATCCGGTCCGTGCTGAACGTCCAGGAAATGACCGCCCGCGCCCTGCTGGTGGACACCGCAGCCCTGGCCGAAGCGCAGCGCGCCGGGGATGTCCTGGCGGCGAACGCAGTTTTCAACGACGCGTTCTACACCGATGTCCGGCCGGTCCTGGCCGAGTGGCGTGAATCCCGCGGGCTGCCCGCGGACCCGCTGGCCGCCTTCAAGGCCAGCGGCTACCAGAAGAAGATCAACGAGGACCGCGTGGGCGGCCAGCAAGCCGGATGGGGCGCCTGATTAGTTATGAGCAACAAGACTGTTGAAGACCTGATTTCCCGTTCCAACCGCCTGGGCGCGGACAAGCGGAACACCAACTTTGCCGGCGGCAATACCTCCGCGAAGGGCACCGAGAAGGATCCGGTGACGGGCGAGGACGTCCAGCTTTTGTGGGTCAAGGGCTCCGGCGGGGACCTGGGCACGCTGAAGGCGGAGAACCTTGCGGTGCTGCGCCTGGACCGGCTGAACGCTTTGAAGAACGTCTACCCGGGTGTTGAGCGTGAAGACGAAATGGTGGCCGCGTTTGATTACTGCCTGCACGGCAAAGGCGGCGCAGCCCCGTCGATCGACACCGCCATGCACGGCCTGGTGGACGCGGCGCACGTGGACCACCTGCACCCGGACTCCGGAATCGCCATTGCCACGGCTGTGGACGGCGAAGCGCTGACCACCAAGATCTTCGGCAGCAAGGTGGTGTGGGTGCCCTGGCGCCGGCCCGGGTTCCAGCTGGGCCTGGACATCGCCGCGATCAAGGACGCCAACCCGCAGGCCATCGGCACCATCCTGGGCGGGCACGGCATCACCGCCTGGGGCGCCACGTCCGAAGAAGCAGAGCAGAACTCGCTCTGGATCATCGAACAGGCCGAGAATTACATCCGGGACAACGGCAAGGCCGAACCCTTCGGGGCCAAGCTCCCCGGCTACGCAGCCCTGCCGGAAGCCGAGCGCCGCGCCAAGGCCGCATCGCTGGCACCGGTGATCCGCGGGCTGGCGTCCACGGACAAGCCGCAGCTGGGGCACTTCAGCGATGACGCCGTCGTCCTGGACTTCCTCGAAGCCGCCGAGCACCCGCGGCTGGGCGCCCTGGGCACCTCCTGCCCGGACCATTTCCTGCGCACCAAGGTCAGGCCGCTGATCCTGGACCTGCCCGCCGGCGCCTCGGTTGAGGACTCGATCGCGCGGCTGCACGAGCTGCACGCTGACTACCGTGAGGACTACCAGGCCTACTACAGCCGCCACGCGGATGCGGACAGCCCGGCGCTGCGCGGCGCGGACCCGGCGATCGTGCTGGTTCCCGGCGTGGGCATGTTCTCCTTCGGCGCCAACAAGCAGACCGCCCGCGTGGCTGGCGAGTTCTACATCAACGCCATCAACGTGATGCGCGGCGCCGAAGCCATCTCCACCTACGCACCCATCGAGGAGTCCGAGAAGTTCCGGATCGAGTACTGGGCGCTGGAGGAAGCCAAGCTGGCGCGCATGCCCAAGCCAAAGTCCCACGTCACCCGCATCGCGCTGGTGACCGGTGCGGCGTCGGGCATTGGCAAGGCCATCGCTACCCGCCTCGCCGCGGAAGGCGCGTGCGTTGTCATTGCCGACCTGAACCTGGAGAACGCCGAAAAAGTGGCCGAAGAGCTCGGCGGCCCGGACGTTGCTATCGGTGTGCAGGCAGACGTCACCAACGAGGAACAGGTGGCCGCAGCGATCGACGCCGCTGTCCTGGCGTTCGGCGGTGTGGACCTGGTGGTCAACAACGCCGGCCTGTCCATTTCCAAGCCGCTGCTGGAAACCACCGAGAAGGACTGGGACCTGCAGCACAACGTGATGGCCAAGGGCTCGTTCCTGGTGGCCAAGGCCGCAGCGAAGGTCATGATCGCGCAGGGCCTGGGCGGGGACATCATCTACATCTCCTCCAAGAACTCCGTGTTCGCCGGCCCCAACAACATCGCCTACTCCGCCACCAAGGCGGACCAGGCCCACCAGGTGCGGCTGCTCGCGGCCGAACTGGGCGAGCACGGCATCCGCGTCAACGGCATCAACCCCGACGGCGTGGTCCGCGGCTCCGGCATCTTTGCCGGCGGCTGGGGCGCCAAGCGCGCCGCCGTGTACGGCGTGGACGAGGAGAAACTGGGCGAGTACTACGCCCAGCGCACCCTGCTCAAGCGCGAGGTCCTGCCCGAGCACGTGGCCAACGCCGCCGCCGTGCTCACCGGCAACGAACTGTCCCACACCACCGGCCTGCACATCCCCGTGGACGCCGGAGTGGCCGCAGCCTTCCTGCGATGAGCACGTCAGCATCCCCTGCACAGGGACGTGTCGACGGCGGTTCGGTGTTCGCCGCCGTCGACATTGGCGCCTCCTCCGGCCGGGTCATCCTGGGCCGCGTCCAGGCAGGCGGCGAAAGCCGTGACAGCAGCGTGGAGCTGGAGGTGGTCCATCGCTTCCCCAACGGCGTGGTGGAGATCGACGGCGGCCTCCGCTGGGACTTCGACGCCCTCTTCGCCGAGGTGCTCACGGGCCTGTCGGCAGCGGCCACCGTCGCCGCCGCGCAGGGGGAGCAGGTGGCCAGCATCGGCATCGACACCTGGGCTGTGGACTACGGCCTGGTCAACGCTGCAGGGGAGCTGACCGCCCAGCCGTTCAGCTACCGCGATGACCGCAGCCGGACCGCTGTGGAGCCCGTACACCGGAAGCTGGACCCCGCGCGCCTCTACGGGACCACGGGGCTGCAGTTCCTGCAGTTCAACACCATCTACCAGCTGGCCTGCGAGAAGAACCTGGACGGGATGCAGGCACTCCTGATCCCGGACCTGATCGCGTTCCTCCTCACCGGGCAGCGCCGGACGGAGGCCACGAACGCTTCCACCACGGGCCTGTTCGACGCCGTGGCGGGGGAGTGGGCCACCGAGTTCCTCACCGCGCTGGGCCTGCGGAAGGACCTGTTCCCACCCCTGATCCAGCCCGGCGAAACCGTGGGCACCCTCCTGCCGGAGATTGCCGCACGGGTGGGCCTGCCGCAGGAAACCCGGGTGGTGGCAGTAGGCTCACACGACACCGCCTCGGCGGTCGCCGCGGTGCCTGCGACGGCAGACGACGGCGGGGAAAACTTCGCGTACATCTCCTCCGGCACCTGGTCCCTGGTAGGGCTCGAGCTCAAGCACCCGGTCCTCACCGAAGCCAGCCGCGAAGCAAATTTCACCAACGAACGCGGCGTGGACGGCACCATCCGCTACCTGCGCAACATGGGCGGGCTCTGGCTCCTTAGCGAATGCCAGCGGACCTGGGCGCAGGAGGGGTTCCGGCCGGAACTGACGGCGCTGCTCACCGCGGCGGCCGCGCTGCCGCCGGGAGGGCCGCAGATCAATCCGGACGATCCCTACTTCATCGCCCCGGACAACATGCCCGAACGCATCCGTGCCGCCGTGCGGCGCACCGGAGAGGTACTGCCCGACGACCCCGCCGCCATCACCCGCTGCATCATGGACAGCCTTGCCGCCGGCTACGCCCGCACCCTCCGGGACGCCGAACGCCTGGCTGACCGGACCGTGGACGTGGTGCACATAGTGGGCGGCGGTTCCCAGAACAGGCTGCTCTGCCAGCTCACGGCGGACGTCACCGGGAAGAAAGTGGTGGCCGGGCCCGTGGAGGCAACCGCGCTGGGCAACGTCCTGGTGCAGGCGCGCGCCACAGGGGCAGTCTCCGGGGAACTGGCCGACCTCCGTGCCCTGGTGGTGCACAGCCACGACCTACGGGTGTTTGTCCCGGAACTCTCGCGGCTGTAGCTGCTGTTCAGTGTGTGGCCTGACCTTCCCTTGTTCCCCGGCCGGCCCTAGGATCTGAACCCATGCCCCCAGAACACCTCCTTGCCTACGACGCCCCTGCTGCGCGGTGGCTGGAGGCCCTGCCCCTGGGAAACGGCAGGCTGGGCGCCATGGTGTTCGGCGGCAGCCAGGCGGACGCGGACGTGGAACACCGGTTCCAGCTCAATGACTCGTCCGCGTGGTCCGGGTCACCGCACAGCCAGGACCGGGAGCCCGTCTTCAGCCGGGAGGAGGCGGACCGGATCCTCACCGAAAGCCGCCGCCTGATCGGCGCCGGCGACTTCGCCGGCGCCGCGGGCACCCTGAAAAGCCTGCAGCACCGGCACTCCCAGGCGTACCTCCCGTTCGCCGACCTCTACCTCACGGCATCAGCCACGGCAGCAAACCCTGCAGCAGGCGAACGGGGAGACGGCGGCGCTCCCGGACAGCCGTCGTCGGGCTATCACCGCGGCCTGGACCTTGCCCGCGCCCTCAACACCAACACGTACCTCCTGGACGGCCATGCCGTCCGGGTGGAAGCGTTCATCAGCCACGATCCGTCAGTGCTGGTGGTTTCGCTGCGGACCGACGCGCCGCAGGGCCTCGACCTTGCCATACGCCTGGACTCCCCGCTGCGTATCCTCCGCCGCTCCGGCGGGGAGGGGAGCCTGTCCCTCCAACTGAAGATGCCCTCCGACGCGGCCCCGGCGCACGACGGCGGCGTGGTGGAGTACTCGGAGGACGATTCCCTCAGCATGCAGGGTGCGGTGGCGGCCACCTGGGAGCACGACGGCCGGCCCGTGCAAGGCCCAGCCGGCCCAGTGTCAGGGCACGACGACGGCCTGGCCGCCACCGGCGTCCGGCGCGCCG
>NZ_JBJURL010000109.1:0-10678 GCF_046097905.1 Pseudarthrobacter sp. NKDBFgelt
CGGGCTGATGAACCGGGCCAGCACCGCCGGGGAGCCGCCGCGGTTGACGACCTCGGCACTGAAGGCGCCCGTCACGCCGTCGTGCACCCCGATCCCGATCCAAAGGTCCCGGACGCCCGCCGAGACAGCCAGGCCCTCGAGCCCGTTCGGGGCGACGAACAGCCGGACCTCCGGCAGGTGCAGCCCCTGCCACTCGCCGGGGATCGCTCGCGCCCCGGGCGGCAGCCCGGGCGGGTCGGCGAGGGAGGACAGGTCGAGCTCGGCGGTGCGGAACGCGAAGCCGACCGTGTTGCCCGGGCCGATGAGCGCGTGGCCCGGGGCCATGCGGATGAAGGAGTAGATGTCGTCGACGGGGCTGCCCGAGGTCGACGCCGAGCGCAGCCGGGTGCCGACAGTGGCCCCGGCCAGCTGCATGGTCCGGATGACGATGCGCGGCAGGATGAACCGGACCTGCGGGTTGGCGGGGTCGAAGACCAGTTGGCCGCGGGTATCCAGCATCGCGCCCCGCAGGTAGGGCACGAGCAGCCGGATCCCGGGCACGTCCAGGTCCAGGTGCCAGCCGCCGTCCTCGGTGCCGCCCGGGCCGGCCAGGTGGCGGCCGTACGCGATGGTGGCCTGGGTGCCGGTGAGCTCGATGGGTGTGGATGACCCGGCCCCGCCCCAGCGCCCGGTCGCGGGGTCGACGCTGACCCCGGCGAGCTGCGGCACGTCCACCGCGACGGATCGGACGCTCCAGGTGCCATCCACGTCGGTGACCTCGCGCGGCATCAGCCCGTCGGTGTCAATCGCCCTGAGGGCATTCTCCAGCGGATCCAGCGCTCCAGTGTTGCGGACGTCGGACGGGAGATCGTCCCAGAGGCTCATGACAGCGCCGTACGGAGTGAACGGCGATCAGCGGCCGACAGTCCCCCATCGTCATGCGCGCCCGTGTGCAAGCGGACGCTCGTTCGAACCTGGATGAATGTTGGCGTGGTCGGCTGGTGACAGCGTTCCTTTGGTTTGAGATTGGCCATGTCAGCTCCCCGGGCAACCGTGAACGCAACGTAAAGGTAGTGGGACCCTAATGGCGTGAGCGTTACTGCGGCGTTACGTCCAAAGCCAGGTCGTTGACCATAGATCGACGACGACAAAACAAGCAAGGCCAGTCCTCTTCACACGGTCCTAACCCAGATGTTCGGCAGTCATCGGCTGCAGTAGCCGTTCGAGCCGGCTTCAAGCTGGCGAAACCTGCTGCCGAGACTGGAGCCGGTCACGACTGGTACTAGCTCGTGCTGCGTTAAAGGTTCCAGTCGCGGGTGGCGCTCCTCGCTCCCCGCCCAATTCGCTGTCTCATAACCCTCCGCTGGCGGCGAGTTCAGGCGGTGAGTGCAACACCTGAATTCTGTGGGGTGTCGTCGATGGGTGGAGGGCTTAGCCCGGCCCCTGGGATTGGGGGGAGGTGTCCCCATGGCCCGCAAGACGTCGATGCCAGAGAATGATGACGGCGCCTCCGCTGGGTGACCCGGACGATTGGTTCGTCCGCCTACAAAAAATGACTGGGGAACTTCATGAAACTTGCAACGCATAAAGCGGCTACTGCTGCGGCTGTACTGGCGCTCGGAGCCAGCACATTCCTGGCGGGCGCGCCTGCTGCCAATGCTTCGGGCACAGGAACCGCGTGCCCGTCAGCCCGCGTGTGCTTCTACTTCAACTCCGACTTCCAGGGCGCACGCGCAGACTACGCCAACAGCGACGCCACCATGGGCAACGAGCTCTTCACCGACGGCCCCGTCGGACGGAACGGATGGGGCGTCCAGGTCAACAACAACGCAGCATCCCTGATCAACAACACGTACGCGTACATCACCATCTACGACAGCCCCGGCTGCGAAGGCTACGCCTGGTACATCCAACCGGGGGAACGTCTCAACCTGGGCGCGATGAAAAACAGAGTCAGCTCAATCCACGTAGCTTACAACGGCGGTGCCTGCCTCAACCGGGACCAGTCCTGGGCCTAGCCTTGGACTGGCCCAGGCTGTAACGCCGGGCCTTCTCCGCAGCGCCAGGGACACTGGCGCTGCGGAGGGGCTTCATAGGAAGCGAGCAGCAGGACAGCGAAAGACAGGCACCCTTGCTGGGTGTCGGCCACGTCCGGAACGAATGGTGCGGGCCTGGCAAACCCCGATGGCCGTGTGCGCTGGAACCTCCACGTTCGTCCACCACGACTCTGCCGCACCACTGCCCACGTTCGAACTGCGGACTTTATCCCGTCGCCTCCCCCTCAGTCCGGAAACGATGAGGACGAGGCCAGCGTTGAGAAGACCGCCGTCAGGATCAGGCCGACGCCGCCGAGGAACTCACTGTTGCTTTCATAGCCGAGCACGACTGCCTGCTCGGATTTTGTTCGCGGTACACGACGGTGACCGGCTCACCGACGGATGGGCGCTGCTCATGATCCACGGGGGCGTTCGCGTAGCGGCTCACGCCGTCGGCCGCCACGTACTCAACCGCGACCGCGATGTCCGGTTTGATCCCCCTTAGCGTCACTAAAGCAGGTGATGGTTCCGGCGACTTGAACGCCGGTGCGGGCGAGCTTTTCGTCGGCGCCAACCTGTTGCTAGCTGGCCACCATCAGGGCGTGCCCTACCAGCATCAACACGCAGGCGAACAACGTTCCAGATATGCAGGTACGGTCCGCTCGTGTGCACACTCTTGGCGGTTTTGTACACACTCGACCTCCTAACGGGCACTTGACCTGGGGAAATACTGTGCCCGAGGTGGGGCTCAAACTACATTCCAGGGCTTGGAAACACTGGGAACCCGCGAAAAAATTGCGGAATCCTAGCCAGTCCGAAGGCTGTTTGGCTCAGTACGAGACGAAAAGTGTGGACATTGTCCGCACCCCCTTTCGGGGGCGCTGGAGGACTACCGGGGCACCAGATGCCTGGAAATCTCGGCGGCAGAGTCCAGCAAGTCGACAGTGCCCGCGGCGACTCCGACGACCAGGTCGAAGCCTTCATCCGTGGTGAAGCCATGCCGGTAACCGTTGATCCACAGCAGCAGCACCATGAGCGTCCACGCCGTCCGTTTGTTGCCATCAATGAGTGGATGGAACCGGGCGACCGACTCCAACAAGGCCGCCGCCTTCACCGCCAGTTCCGGATAGGCTTCCGCGCCCATGACAGTCGTGGCCGGCCTGGCCAATGCCGAGGCCAACAACCCGACATCACGGATATGGATGCCGTACCGATCAACTACCTGAAGTGCATCCTCAATGTCCAGGTACGCCGTCACGCGTCCTCAAGGCGCTTCAGCAGATCAGCGTCATGGCTCACAACAAAATCAAGGCCCTGGCTGATTTCTCGCCGGCGCGCGTGGCGCTGCAGAACCAACTCTGCGCCCTGCAACAGAAGCGCGGACTTGGACGTGTGTTCTTCGGCAGCCAACTTCTCCAGCCGCCGATCGAGGTCCTCAGGGACACGGAGATTCATAGCCATATCACTATGGTACCAAAACGGTACCCGGACTTGATTGGACTGCACGCCCCCGCTAATTGGATCAGGCTCACCCCAGCAGGGCCGCGGTGTCTTGGAAAACTCAGTTGTTTTTCAAGACGCTAGGCTGCTGAACCCCTGCTGACGCTGTCAACAGGCCCACTTCACCGATTCAACCCCTTGAGCCAACGACCACGATTACGGAAGCGGACACGAACGCTTTTCACAACCATATGGGCTTTTCCTTGCTCGACAACGCTGTGTCATGCCCCTGGCCAAGTTGGTTGAGTAACCGGGCCGGGACTGTGACGACCGGGTGGTGCGGGCGCCCGAAGGAATCGCAGAAGCGGCGAAGCAACGAAAATAACTTGGCCGGACTATGCAGGCCCCTCGATGGGATGCCGCTGGAGCCGTTTCGTGCCGGCCGACTCACCAGCGCGGCAGTGCCGGCACCGGACCCTCCGCCTCGATATGCGTGGCATCACCGCGCGCCAGCCACTGGAGCAGACCCTCACGGTCCGACTCCACCCGGAGGGCGCCGTCACCGATGATCCACTGGTCGCGTTCCTCGGTTACCAGGGTCATCCCCGGTGCGTCCTTGGCACACAGGGAGCGCACTGCGGCTTCGAGGGCATCAAGGAGGGAGTCCGGGTCAGCTTCCTCGATGGTCCAGGCGGTATCCAGGTCGTGGTGGTGCACTACGACTTCCGAAATCCGGAGCGCCACGATGGACGTCGCCGCCAGCGGGCTGCCGTTCAAGCCGATCTCCGGGGCTGCGAGGGCGCCCGCCAGCCGCATGGCCTGCTCGGCGAAGTGCCCGGCCGAGGACCGCAACTCCGCCAGCAGCTCTTCCCGTGGCAGTGCGGCCAGGGCGGCGATGGCCTCGGCGCGGGCTTCGGGCGAGACGTACAGCCGACGCTCCTTACCCGTGGCGGCCCACTCGACGAGATGGACCAGCGCACGGCCATTGGCAGCGACGTGCGCAATGACGTCCGCCCTGGACCATCCGTCGCACAGTGACGGGCCGGCCATTTCGTGGTCCGACAGGGACGCGACGGTGGCGAGGAACATGTCGGTTTCCCGGCCGAGGCGGGACAGGTCGGAATGAAGGCGTGCAGGAGTGGTCATTGCGCCAGCCTAGCGGCAGGCGGGTGAGCTGTCATCTATATTTACTCTTCAATGCAAAAGGCTTATTCATTCGAAATAAGTACATAGAAACCCCCGGGCGGAACCCCGGGTAATTGCCTCATATGTCCCGGGTCACACACCTGTCAGGCTGAAAGGAACCCCGAAACGGCTGCTGGCCCAACGTCGTGCCAGCGCATGCAAATCACCTTTGAGAGGAACCGGACATGACACAACCGCACGCGGTTATCGCTGAAAATCCAGAGAAGGAGACCCGCACCGCCAACTGGGTGGCCTTCGTCATCTGCACAGCCCTGCTCTTTGACGGCTACGACCTGGTCATCTACGGCACCGTACTGCCGGGCCTGCTCGCTGACCCCGGCCAGATCGGTAAATTCGACATGGCCACCGCCGGCCTCCTGGGCTCCTGGGCCCTCATCGGAGTCCTGGTCGGTTCCCTGATCTGTGGCGCCGTCGGCGACTTCTTCGGCCGCCGCCGCCTCATGCTCCTTGGCATCGCCTGGTTCTCGGTGGGCATGTTCATCACCGCACTGACCACCACAGTCCCGGCCTTCGGCGCCATGCGTTTCATCACGGGCCTCGGCCTGGGCGTTGTCATCGCCAGTGCCGGCGCCACCATGGCCGAGTTCGCTCCGGCAGGACGCCGCCAGTTCTACAACGCCATCGTGTACTCCGGCGTTCCGGCCGGCGGCGTGGTCGCCTCCATCATGGGCATCATGTTCCATGAGAGCCTCGGCTGGCGTGGACTGTTCATCATCGGCGCACTTCCGCTGGTCATCCTGCTCCCCATCGCATGGCGGAAGCTCCCCGAGTCCCCCCGCTGGCTGTTGTCCCGCGGCCGGGAAGAGGAAGCCCTGGCCGCCGCGGAGCGCACCGGCGTGCCGCTCCTCGAAGAGCGCGTCATCTTGGAGACGGGCGCTGCGCCGCAGAAGTCCGGGTTCGCCGCAGTCTTCTCCAGGCAGTTCGCGCTGGCCTCCGTCCTGCTGGGGCTCATGTCCTTCTGCGGCCTGCTCCTTACCTACGGCCTCAACACCTGGCTGCCCAAGATCATGGAAGGCTACGGCTACGGCCGGACCTACTCCCTGTTCTTCCCGCTGGCACTGAACCTCGGCGCGGTGGCGGGCGGCCTGATTGCCTCCCGCCTGGCTGACAAGAGCGGCCCGCAAAGGGTAATCGCCACTACCTTCGGCCTGGCCACAGTCTCCCTGGTCCTCATGACTTTCAACTTCCCGCTGCCCATGCTTTTCACCTTCATCGCCGTGGCCGGCGTGGGAACGCTTGGCACCCAGGTGCTGATCTACGGCTTCCAGTCCAACTACTTCACCACCAACGCCCGAGCGGCCGGCGTTGCGTGGTGCGCCAGCGTGGGCCGCCTGGGCGGCGTGCTCGGCCCGATCATCGGCGGCTGGCTCGCGGCCGCGGGCATCGGCGGTTCCACGGCCTTCTACATCTACGGCGGCGTTGCGCTCCTGGGAGGCCTGGTGACCGTCATGGTCCCGCACCAGCGCAAGCTGGAGGAAGCCGAGCACCAGGTCGAAGAGATCGCTGAGCACCGCGCCGAAACGGATGCTGCAGCAAAGCAGCCCCAGTAGCGCACAGCGGTCTGCCTTGGACGTCATTGAGTCGAAAGAATGCACTAGTAAGTCTTTTTAGGGTTATTCTTTGAATCAATAGTCGTCCGGGGCAGAGCCTTGGCAGGGCGCATGGGAAGGCATCACAGTGGACATCCGGCAGCTGAACTACTTCATCGCGGTGGCGGAAGAACGGCACTTCGGCAGGGCTGCGAAACGCCTCCACATGGCCCAGCCGCCTCTCTCCCAGCAAATCCGCCAGCTCGAGGAACAGCTGGGGGTTCGGCTGCTTAACCGCACCACCCGCCGCGTGGACCTCACCACAGCCGGCGAACTCCTGCTGGACCGCGGACGGCAGATCGTCAACGATATGGAAACACTGAAAGCGGACGTGTACCAGGTGGGCAAGGGAGCCACGGGCGTCCTTCGGGTGGGCTTCTCGGGATCGGCCACCTACGGCGTCATGCCGCAGATCGCGAGGCTGGCCAAGCAGATGCTGCCGGGCCTGTCGCTGGCTTTGCATGGCGAGATGCTTACCCCGTCCATGGAAGCCGGACTCCGGGACGGCACGCTGGATGCAGCACTCCTCCGCCCTCCCGTCGCCTCCCAGGACATCGACTACCGCGTTGTCGACCAGGAGCCGCTCGTCCTCGCGGTTCCGTCCTTCAGCGCCCTGGCCGAGGACAAGCCGGTGGCGATGCACGAACTGCAGGACCAGGACTTCATCAGCTACGCGCCCGAATCCGTCCTGTACCGCATCACTTCGGACCTGTGCCGCCAGGCCGGGTTCCAGCCGCGCATCACCCAGGTGGTGGGCGAAACCTCCACGATGCTCGCCTTCGTGGCCGCCGGGGGCGGGGTGGCGGTCATGCCGTCCCGGGTCCGGGCTTTCCAGCTCGACGGCGTCGCCTACCGGGAGATCGACAACGCACCTCCCGTGGAGCTCGCCGTCGCCTGGCTCCGCGGCCACCGCTCCGCCCTGCTGCACAACTTCCTGGACGTCGTCGTGGCGGCCACCGCGCCCGGCCATGACCCGCTTCCCAAAGACGAAAGGCTTTCCCCGTCATGAAAATCGCAGCCATTGAGGCGATTCCCTACTCGATCCCCTACCGCCACCCGCTGCACTTCGCCTCCGGATCCGTCCACGAGGCCGACCATGTGCTGGTCCGCCTCCGCACGGACGACGGCGTGGTGGGCCTCGCGGACACCCCGCCGCGCCCGTACACCTACGGCGAGACGCAAAAGTCCATCGTCGCGGTGGTGCAGGACGTCTTCGCGCCGCAGCTGATCGGCGTCGACATCTTTGACAGGGAGAAGGTCCAGGAGATCCTCTACCGCACCATCCACAACCAGACCGCCAAGGGTGCCGTGGATATCGCGCTGTGGGACGTCATCGGGAAGGCCCTCGGCCAACCGGTGACCAAACTGCTGGGCGGCTACACCGATTCGCTGCGGGTCTCCCACATGCTTGGGTTCAAGCCCGCCCGGGAACTGCTCGCCCTGGCGCTGGAGTTCCGCGAAACGTACGGCATCAACACATTCAAACTGAAGACCGGCCGCCGCCCCCTCCACCTGGACATCGAGGCGGCCCGCGTGCTGCGCGAGGGCCTGGGCGAGGACGCCGAACTCTACATGGATGCCAACCGTGGCTGGTCCGCGAATGAGGCCGCCGAAGTGCTCCGCCGCACCGCGGACCTCGGCCTGCAGTTCCTCGAGGAGCCGGATGACGCCCGCGAAGTCCTGGGCCGCCGCCGGCTTGTCGCCAACGCCCCCATCCCCATCGCAGCGGACGAATCCGCCCCCAACCTCGGCGAGGCCGCCAAGGAAATCCTCAACGGCGGGGCCAACCTGCTGGCGGTCAAGACGGCCCGCTCCGGATTCACCGAGGCCGCCAAGATCGTGGGCATGGCCGAGGGCATGGGCATCGACGTCTACATCGGCAACCAGATCGACACCCAGGTGGGCACCGTGGCGTCCGTGGTGTTTGGTGCGGCCTTCGCCCACACCGCCAAGCGCGCCGCGGAACTGTCCAACTACCTGGACATGACGGACGATCTCCTGGCCGAACCGCTGCAGATCATTGACGGGCGCATCCGCGTCCCCGAAGGCCCCGGCGTGGGCACCGGGGTGAATGAGGAAAAACTCGAACGCTACCGCAGCGACCGCTGACGCCACCCATTCCACGAAAGGAAAAACAGTGAAGTACCTGGTCCATATGGACGTGAAACTGCCCGCAGACCTGCCCGCCTCCGAGGCGGCCGGAATCAAGGCGAAGGAGAAGGCCTACTCGCAGGAACTGCAGCGCTCGGGCAAGTGGCCGGAAATCTGGCGCGTGGTGGGTGAGTACGCCAACTATTCGATCTTTGACGTTGACTCCAACGACGAACTCCACGAAATCCTGCAGAACCTCCCGCTGTTCCCGTACATGGAGATCTCGGTGGTGCCGCTGGCCAAGCATCCCTCCGACATTAAGTAGGACTAGCACCGCCGCGTTCCGGGTCAGTCCCCTGCCCGGAACGCGGCGGCGAGCTCGCTGCGGGAGCGGATGCCCATCTTCCGGTAGAGCCGCGTGAGGTGGTACTGCACGGTCTTCTCCGCCACGAACAGCGCCCGGGCCGCTTCCTTGTTGGTGGCTCCCCCGGCTACGAGCTCGGCCACCGCCTGCTCCTGCGCGGTGAGCTGGAGGTGGTGGTCGCGGGCGGCGGTGAGCACCGCATCGGCGGGGTCGGGAAGATGTCCGACGTCGAGACCGGTCGCCTTGAGCTCCCTGTCGCAGCGCTCCACATAGGTCGCCGCGCCCAATGAGTCGTAGAGGTCCCGCGCCGCGCGCAGCACCGAGGACGCCAGCCGCCGTTTCCCGGCGCGCCGCATGCTCTGCCCGAAGGCGAAGCTGATCCGCGCCCGCAGGTAGGGCCGGTTGAGCCCGCGAAGATGCCCCAGGGCCGCCTCGAAATGCTCCCTCGCCGTGTCCGGATCCCCCTGCGCCGCCAGAAGCCGGCCCCGCGCCCACGCCATCCTGGCCATGTCGGAGGGGACTTCCCGCTCGCGCCGCAGCCCCTCGAAGGACGTCAGGAAGGCGTCGGCGGTATCCAGCTGATCGGTCATGACAAGTGCGTTGACATAGGTGTCCTGCCAAGGCCAGAAGGACACCCGGTCCTCGGTCCACGGGTCCAGCTCGGTCAGCGGCTGGAGCACGGCCAGGGCGCTCTCATAGTCTGCCCGCGCCTCATGGAAGCGTGCCCGCGCCAGGCTGGCGGGCACCTGCATGGCCCGGTACGTCCCCGGCTGGACCGCGGCCTGCGAGACGTAATAGCGGGCCCGGTCCCAGTCCCCACGCATGGACCATAGCTCCGCGGCGGTCCAGTACAGGAGGGGCCGGATCAGGGGCATCCGGGAGGTTTCCAGGCGGACGCTGGACCGTGCGATGGTGGCCGCCGCGGCATCCCAGTTCCCCAGCACCAGGTGGGTGCGGGCCAGCCACGCCTCGGCCCACAGGGAAATCCGCAGGGACCCGCCGCGGTACTCGGTGGGGGCCGCCGACTCGAAGTTCACCAGGGCCGATTCGACATTGTCCATCCGCAGCGCCAGCCAGCCGGCACCCATCTGCACCCGCTGCTTCTGCGCATTCTCGGCGGCGTGACCGAAGGCGCGCTGGTACGAGGCCTCCGCCTCCCCCAGCCGGCCGCAGGCGTACAGGCCCAGGCCATAGATGGCTTCGGACTCGACATGCGCCGGCGTCCCTGGTTCGGTCAACGACATGGCGCGTTCCGCCCAGCCGGTGATCATCGGGCCGTCCCAGGACGCCACCCCGTGCAGCACGAACCGCTGCGCCACCTGCGCGGCAGCCTGGGGGTCGCGCTCCGGGTTGCTGGTGCGCCAGGCCATTTCCAGCTGGCTTTGGGCGCTGTCGTTCTGGCCGGACACCGTAGACAGGTAGCCCAGCACCGAAGAGCGCAGCGGCGACGGCGGCAGCGCGTCCACGGCGGCCGACCAGCTCTGCGCCTCGGCAACATTCCCTGCTCCCACCAGCGCGTCGACGGCGCGCAGGAGCCGGTCGTTGCGGGCCCGGATGTCCAGGGACAGCCGCGATGCGGAAAACAGGGCCGTGGCCACGTCCTGCCATGCGCCCACAGCGGCCTGGCGGGCGGCGAAATCCTCGAGCTCCTCGGCGAGGGCCTGGTCCCCTGCCGGTGTGGCGGAGACCCGGTGCCCGAGTTTTTCACCCTCCGGCTGCACGGCCTCTGCAGCCAGCCGGTGCAGCGCGATCCGGCGGCTGGGAACAATCTGCTCGTAGATCGCCTCCGCCGTTCCGGGTTCAACGAACACGACGGCGGAGCGCGCCTGGTCCACAGACAGCCGCAGGAGGCCGGCGCGGTGGCCTTCGTCCAGGGCATCGAGGACGGACTCCACCCCGCTGACGGCTGCGACTTCGTGCAGTCCGGCGCTGCGGCCCAGCACGGACGCGGCTTCGGCCGCGGCAACGAGGGC